>NZ_JABXEO010000111.1:0-21255 GCF_013372585.1 Myxococcus sp. AM010 | reverse complement strand
GGCTCCGGGGGTGGGGCCTCGGGAGCGGGCTTGGGCGCGTCCACCTTCTTGGGCGGCGGCGGGAGCTGCTCCTTGCGCGGCAGCAGCTTGGAGTCGCGCGGCTTGCCCAGGCGCACCAGTGTGGCGCGGATGGGCTTGGTGTCCAGGTCCACCTTGGGCGCGGCGGTGTAGCGCGCGTACGCGACCGCCGCCACCAGCACCAGGATGTGGCCCACGACGGACACCCCCACGAAGCGCGACAGCCGCGTGGAGCGCGTGACGAGCAGGCTGTGGCTGACCGCGGAGGGCGTCATGGGCTAGCGCTTCGCTTCCTTCTTGCCTTTGCCGCTGTTGGACGTCCGACCCCTGGTCGAAGGGTCCGTAATCATGCCCACATTGCCGATGCCCGCGCGCTGCGCCGCGGCCATGACCTCCACCACCACCCCGTAAGGCACGTCCCGGTCCGCGTGGAGATAGACTTCCTTGTCGGCCTGCGCCTTGGCGTTGGCGGCGAGCTTCTGCTCCAGCTCCTCCAGCGCCACCTCCGCGTCACCGATGTAGACCTTGCGCCCCGCGTCGATGGAGAGGACCAGCTTCTTCTCCGTGGCCTCCACTGGCGCGGCCTTGGTCTCCGGCAGGTTCACCTTCACGCCCTGCTGGATGAGGGGCGCCGTCACCATGAAGATGATGAGCAGCACCAACATCACGTCCACCATGGGCGTGACGTTGATTTCGCTCATCGTGGTGCGGCCACCGCCGCGGTTGCCTCCGCCCATTCCCATGGTGGCCCCCGGCTACCGGAAGAAGTGACGCTTGATGATGTTGAGGAAGTCCGCGGAGAAGTTCGACATCTCCGTGTCGAACACCTTGATGCGGCTGACGAACGAGTTGTAGGCGACCACCGCTGGAATCGCCGCGAACAGGCCCGCGGCGGTGGCGAAGAGCGCGTTGCCCACCGGCGCGGCCACGGTGGCCAGCGTCGCGTTGCCTTGCTCGGCAATCTGGTTGAACGCGCTCAGGATGCCGATGACGGTGCCGAACAGGCCCACGAAGGGCGAAGCGGCGCCCACGGTGCCCAGGAAGGACACCCGGTTCTCCAGCTCGGTGATTTGCGCCGTGGAGGCGCGGTGGAGCGCGCGCTCCACGTTCTCGATGCCGCCCAGCCGCTCGGCCAGCGCGCCTTCGGTGCCGCCCTCCTTGGCTTGCGCCAGCTTGGTCAGCTCCTCATAGCCAGCGCAGAAGACCTTCGAGAGCGGCGAGCCGTCCAGCTTCTGGGCCGTCTGGTAGATGGCCTCCAGGCGCGAGGCCTTCCAGAAGGTGTCGAGGAAGGTGAGAGACTGTGCGCGAGCCTTGGCGAGCTGGGACGCCTTCATGGCGATGAGGGCCCAGGAGGCCACGGATACGCCCATCAGGAGCAGGAGGACCGCCAGCTCGATGAGGGAGGCGTCGCGGATGATCTCCACGTAGTTCATGGCGCCAAGCGCCAGGGGCAGGTGGGGCGTCATGGGGAGCAGCGCGTAACACTCCGATAAGACAGGGTCAAACAATGGGGAAACGGTTGGTTGCTTGAGCTGGATTGCCCATGGCGGTGAATAATTCCCGCGACCGCCCGTCGGACGAAGCTGAAACGGGCCGAACACCTCACCACCCCACCGACAGGTGCCCCATGAACTCCCGGTTGCTGATCGCATTCCTCTGCTTGTTTGCGATCCTCCCAGGCTGTGTCGTCCATGATGAGCCGTGCTGCGATGTGCCCCGCTACGAGGGGGATGTGACCTTCCGTTGGAGCTTCGGCGGGCTGCGCTGCGACGATGATCGCGCGGTCCGGGGCGTCAACGTCATCATCCCCGGCGAGCTGCTGGCCAACGACGGCCGCTATGACTGCCAGGCGAACGGCTTCGACGGCATCGTCCTCCACCGCTTCGCGCCGGGGACCTACTCGTTCCGCCTGGAGGGCGTCGGCTACACCAACGAGCTGCTGTATGAGACGCAGGGAACCTTCACCGTGGACGGCAACGTGACGGTGAACGTGGACCTGACCCCGGTGGGCCTGCCGCCGTCCTTCGCCTACCTGAGCTGGCTCTTCCCGGCGAACAGCTACAGCCCCAGCCCCAACTGCAACCAGGCGGGGATTACCCACGTCGAGGCGAGCGTGGATGGCGGTGACTGGGAGCGCTTCGAGTGCTGGGAGGGGCACGCCGCCAACCAGATCCGCACGCCGTACCTGGACCCGGGCTACCACGGCCTGGAGTTCGTCGCCATCGATAGGAACGGGCTGCCCTGGTACTACTTCGGGGGCGACATCCTCACCCAGGCGGGGCAGCCGACCTCCCACACGGCCTCGCTGTGGGCCATTGGCGGGGCCTCCGTGCGGTGGGAGCTGCGCTCGCGGCACGGATATCAGCTGACCTGCTACGCGGCGGGCCTGCAGCGGGTGGGCATCAACTTCCGCGACCTCTACACGGGCGAGCTGGTGTACGGCGACGTCGGCGACTGGCACGACTGCGTCGACGGCCCGAACGAAGCCTCGGTGGTGGTGTACCAGTTCCTGCGGCCCGGCCGGTACGTGGTGGAGATGTACGCCAGCGCGCTCGACGGTCGCGAGTACTTCTCGCCGGAGAACTCGCCCGTCATCGACGTGGTCGCCCACGAGTTCCCGGGCCCGAACTCCGCGCTGCCGGTGTACCTCATCGAGGACTGAGCGCGGCGGGACGGCGGGGAAGTGAGCGGAGGGCCGGGATGCTGCATCCCGGCTCTTCGTGCGTTCAGCGGGCGCTGGCATCAAACGTGATAGGGACACGCTCCATGCGGCAAGGCAGCCACAGTCCCATTGGTGTCTTCGATTCGGGCGTCGGAGGGCTCACCGTCCTCAAGGCCCTCATGTCCCGGCTCCCCCATGAGAGCACGGTGTACCTGGGGGACACCGCGCGGGTGCCCTACGGCACCAAGTCCGGCGAGGTGGTGACGCGCTACTCGCTCAAGAACGCGGAGTTCCTCCTGGAGCGCGGCATCAAGCTGCTGGTGGTGGCGTGCAACACCGCCTCGGCGGTGGCGCTGCCCGCGCTGGAGGCGGCGCTACCGGTGCCGGTGGTGGGCGTCATCCTCCCCGGCGCGCGGGCGGCGCTGGCGCGCACGCAGGGCGGCGGGGTGGGTATCATCGGCACACCCGGCACCATCCGCTCGGGCGCCTACCAGCGCGCGCTGGAGTCCGCGGACCCGCGGGTGCGGGCGAAGGCCCGCGCCTGTCCGCTATTCGTGCCGCTGGCGGAGGAGGGGTGGACCACGGGCGACGTGCCCCTGCTGGTGGCGCGCGACTACCTGGCCGAGTTCACCCGCGACGGCGTGGACACCCTGGTGCTGGGCTGCACGCACTACCCGCTGCTCAAGGGCGTCATCGCGGAGGTGGTGGGGCCCCAGGTGGCGCTGGTGGACTCGGCGGAGGCCACCGCGGACGCCGTGGCCGCGCTGCTGTCGGAGCGCGGCGGACTGGCGCCGGCGTCGCGAGGCACGCCCGAGCACGCGTACTACGTCACCGACGTGCCGGAGCGCTTCATGGAGGTGGGCGCCCGTTTCCTGGGCCGGCCCATCACCGCCGCGGAGCAGGTGGACCTGTCCTTCTGATAGGGGACTACGGCCGCGTGGAGGCGGGCTTCTCCTGCGCGGTGGCCTGGGTGAGCAGTTCCTTGGCCGCCTGGACCACCGGGGCCTCGTTGCCATCCTCGGCGACCACCAGCGCGCGCGCCGCCTCGGCGCCGATGTCGTCCTGGCGCGGCAGCAGGCCCGTGGCCCAGGTGATGAGGCGCTCGGCGGCGGGGAAGAAGTGGACCATCGTCAGCGGCTTGTTCATCCAGCCCACGGTGATGCAGTAGTACTTGTTGTACGGCTTGGTGTGGTGGATGCGGTGGTGGTCAGGGGGCAGGATGAGGTGCACGCGCTGGAGGAAGCCCACGAGCGCGGGCGGCGAGTCCAGGTGCGACCACTTGTGGAACTGATTGGTCGCCATCACCCAGAAAATCATCGCGCCGAGGAAGGACGCGCAGAACACCCAGCCCGGTCCGCTCATGGGCAGGCACAGGGCCATGATGGCCACTGGCAGGGAGATGAGGCAGTTGTTGCCGTTGGTCTCCACGAAGTCGTGGCGGGTGATGGCCTTCTCGTCCACGTGGTGCTCGCGGAAGGGGCGGATGAGCGCCTTGCCCAAAAGCGGCATCTCCGTGGAGCCCCACGTGTCGCCCATCCAGTGGACGAAGCCGGAGACGAAGTCCGCGGCGAGGTAGCCCAGCAGCACCGCGCTGAGCAGCAGCCACGTGCCCGCATAGGGGTTGCCCCACAGCCGGTACACCAGCGCCACCTCCAGGGAGATGAAGGAGACGATGGCCGCGATCTCCATCGCGCGGATGGCGGGCGAGTACCCCTGCGCCAGCACCTGGGCGTCTTGCTGACGCACCTTCTTTTCAATCGCTTGGGTCTTCATCCGGGCGTCCTGGCCGTTGATGGGGGCATGGGGAACCCCGTCCGTCAGCCTGTACGTATCCCAGCCGCTTTCAGCTTTTCAACGGAACTGCCGGGCAATCGCCGTGGCCTGCACGGTTGGTGGGCCAGGGAGCCAGGCGTGCAGGAAGGACGCGAGCAGGTCACGCTTACCTTGTGTCGTGCGGATGCGGCTGGTACGGTCCGCGACCTCGGCGATGACGAAAACCTTCGAAAAAGCCGTCACCGGCTTCAATCACAACATCAAGCACAAGGGGAAGGTCTACCACGTCCAGACCGAGGACTCGGGCGTCAACAACCCCCACATCATCACCCACCTGTTCGTGGGCGGGAACATCCTCGCGTCGAAGAAGACGTCCTACGCGGACATCCTCAACGCGGAGAACCTCGCGGAGGTCGTGCGTGAGTTGATGGAGGAGCAGCACAAGGAGATGCTGCGCAACCTCATCAACGGGGTGTACGACAGCTACGAGTCCATCGCCCGCAGCTACCAGCCCGGTCAGCTCGCGGCGGACATGGACCCCGCGCAGGTGAAGATGCAGCCCGGCCAGTCCATGGCGCAGCGGCCGCCTCCGCCTCCGCCTCCCGTGGCGGTTCCCGCGCCCATCGTGGTTCCTCCGGAGGTCGCCGCGGCGCGCGCCCTCAAGGAGAAGCCGAAGATCAACGAGATTGGCGTGGAGACGCTCTTCGGCGAGGACCTCATCTCGGAGAAGAGCCTGGACGAGGTCATCCTCAGCTACCTGGCGGGCGAGGGCGAGCAGTAGCCCGGGCGTGCTAGGCTGGCGGCCTCCCGCCCGCCGCCATGATTCAGTTCTTCCACGTATACAAGGCGTATCCCGGCGACCCACCGGTGTTGTCGGACATCAACCTCAACGTGGAGAAGGGCGAGTTCGTGTTCCTCACGGGCCCTTCGGGCGCGGGGAAGACGACGCTGCTGAAGCTCGTCTTCTGCGCGGAGAAGGCCACCAAGGGGCAGATTCTCGTGGGTGGCCGCAACATCGCCCGCATCCGTGAGTCCGCGGTGCCGTACCTGCGGCGCAACATCGGGGTGGTGTTCCAGGACTTCAAGCTGCTGCCACACCGGACGGTGGAGGACAACGTGTCCTTCACGCTGGACGTGCTGGGCGTGCCCCGCGCGGAGGCGCGCGAGAAGGTGCGGCGCATGCTCAAGCTGGTGGGGCTGGAGCACAAGGCGGGCTCGTACCCCCTGCGCCTGTCGGGTGGAGAGCAGCAGCGCGTGGTCATCGCGCGAGCGCTCGTCAATGACCCCACCATCCTCCTGGCGGACGAGCCCACCGGCAACCTGGACCCGGCGCTCACCGTCGAAATCATGGACCTGCTCACGCAGGTCAACGTGCGCGGCACCACGGTGATGGTGGCCACGCACGACGCGACGCTGCTGTCGCGCTACCAGAAGCGCACCGTGCGCCTGGAGCGCGGGCAGATTGTGTCCGACGAGGACGGCGTCAAGGCGGCGCGCCGGATGGTGGTATGAGCGCGCTGTCGAAGGTCACGTACTTCTGCCGCTCGGCGGCGGTGGGGCTGAAGCACTCGCCCTTCGTGCACTTCATCGCGGTGACGACCATCGCCATCGCCCTGTTCTCCGCGGGCATGGCCCGGGGCGCGGCGCGGGTGCTGGACAACCTCCTGGCGTCGCTCGGCGGCGAGGTGGAGGTGACGGTGTACCTGGCGCCCGAACTGGACGCGGACGAGGTCCACGGGGTGCGCTCCCTCGTGCTGGCGCTCAGCGGCGGTGAGGTGACGCTGGTGTCGCCGGACGCCGCGCTGTCGCGGCTGCGCTCGGAGCTGGGGGATTTGGGCGAGGCGCTGGCGGAGCTGCCGGAGAACCCGCTGCCGGTGTCGCTGGAGCTGCGCGTGCCGCCGGAGCGGCGCAACCCTGACGCGCTCCTGGCGCTGGCGAAGACGCTGCGAGCGGCGCCCGGCGTGGCGGGCGTGGACTATGGCGAGGCGGCGGTGCAGCGGCTGTCCGCCATCGCCCGGGCGCTGCGCTTCGGCTCGCTGGTGGCCTTCGCGGTGGTGCTGGGCGCCACCGTGGTCATCGTGGCGGCGACGCTGCAACTGGCCATCTATTCGCGGCGCGGCGAGATTGAAATCCAGAAGCTGGTGGGCGCCACGGACCGCTTCGTCAAGGCGCCCTTCCTGCTGGAGGGCCTGCTCCAGGGCGTGCTGGGCGCGGCGGTGGCGCTCTTCGGGCTGTGGGCCTTTGGCCGGGTGCTGGGGCCGACCCTGGGCGCGCTCTTCGCCTTCCTGTTGGGGCCCGGTGTCGCGGCGCCGTGGGTGGAGCCGCGGCTGGTGCTGGAGTTGCTGTGCGCTGGCTGCGGCCTGGGACTGGGCGGCAGCTTCGTCGCCGTGGGGCGCTTCCTCCGCGTATGAGCTGGCGCCTGCTGCTGGCACTGGGGCTGTGGGCCTCGACGGCCGTGGCGGCGGCTCCGGCGACGGCGGCGGAGGAGGCCGAACAGGCCGCGGTGCGTGAGCGGCTGAGCGCGCAGCGCGCGACGCTGGCGCTGGTGGAGGCGAAGAAGCTCTCCGTGCTGGAGGGCGTGGAGCTGATGCAGGAGATGGCCGCCTTCTCCCGTCGGCGCGTGCGCTCGCTGGAAGGGGACCTGGCGGTGTTCCGCCGGCGCGTGCTGCTGGCCGAGCGCGAGCAGGCCGTGCTGGCCGAGGCGCTGAAGCTGCAACTGCGCCGCCTGTCGCCGCGCCTGCGCACGCTGTACCGCCTGATGCGCCGCCGCCCGCTGGAGGTGCTGCTGTCGGCCGAGGACTTCGCCGCCCTGGTGTGGCGGGCCCGGGCGCTGGAGGCCAGCATGTCCGGCGACCTGGAGCTGCTGCGCACCGTGCAGCGCGTGGCGCGCTTGCAGCGTCAGGCGACACGCGAGCTGGAGCGGCTCCAGGCGTCGCTCGCCGCGCGGATGGTCTTCCTCCAGGAACAGGAGCGGCTGGCCCGCCTGCAGCAGGAGGGGCTGGAGGAGGTGGTGGGCGCGCTCGCGGGTGAGGCGGAGCTGGCCCGGCGCGCGGTGCGCGAGCTGGAGCAGGCCGACGCGGAGCTGACGCGCATGGTGCTGGACCTGAAGGAGCTGCCCGCGACGAGCGGCTTCGGCGCGCTGCGCGGCAAGCTCCCCCAGCCCGTCTCAGGCCTCGTGGAGGTGGGCTTCGGCAAGGTCGTCAACCCGCGCTTCAACACCGTCACCGTCCAGAAGGGCCTGGACATCCGCGCCGCCGCGGGCACGCCGGTGCGGGCCGTGGCCGAGGGCACCGTCGCCTATGCCGGCGCCCTGCGCGGCTACGGCAACCTGCTCATCCTGGACCACGGCGACGGCTACCACACCCTCATGGCCCACCTGTCCACCATCACCCCCGCGCTGGGCGGCAGGGTGCTCCCTGGAGACGTCGTGGGCGAGGTCGGGGATACCGGCTCCCTCAAGGGCGCCTACCTGTACTTCGAGGTGCGCAAGGGCGGGCAGGCGGTCGACCCCGCCCTGTGGCTGGCGCCAGGACCATAACGCGTTGCGGCAAGTTCGCGCGGACGTTGTTATCGTCGTGAAATCCTTCTGCGAGGAGCAGTCGAGCGCATGGACCTGATGGGCGGAATGCAAAAGGCGCTGCGGCACATGCTGGTGGCGCGGGGTGTCGAGTCCACGACGGTGCAGGTCGGCAGTCAGACGGTGCACCACTACGCGTTGGAGGGGCAGGGCAAGGGGCCGCCGGTGGTGCTGGTGCACGGCCTGGGCGGCTCGGCCAACGGCTTTGGACGCACGCTCTTCGGGATGGCGAAGCGCTTCTCCCGCGTGTACGCCCCGGACCTGCCAGGACACGGCTTCTCCGTGGAGTACTGCGGCGGAGAGGTGTGTGTGCGCAACCAGTTCGAGGTGCTGCGCACCTACGTGGAAGAGGTGGTGAAGGCGCCGGCCTTCGTGGTGGGCAACTCACTGGGGGGCGCCATGGCAGTGAACCTGGCGGCGGACCATCCCCAGTGGGTCCGCGCGCTGGCGCTGGTGGCCCCCGCGGGCGCGCAGCTGCCAGAGGCGGAGAACACCGCGCTGCTCAACTCGTTCGTCGTGAAGTCCCCCGCGGAGGCGCGGGCCTTCACGCGGCGCCTGTTCCACCGGCCGCCCCTGCCCGCGCTGCTGTTCGCCTACGAACTGCGGCACTTCTACGACACACCCACCGTGCGGGCGCTGACCGCGGAGGCGCTGGCCACGCGCGCCTGCCTGGAGCCGGAGCAGGTGCGCAACCTGGCCATGCCGCTGCTGTTCCTGTGGGGCGGCAGTGAGCGGCTGCTGCCGTCGGAGACGCTGAACTGGTACCGCGCCCACCTGCCCGCCCATGCGCAGGTGCGCGTGGTGGAGGGCTTCGGGCACGTGCCGCAGTTGGAGCGCCCGGACGAGCTGGTGTCGCACCTGGTGCGCTTCGCCGACTCGGCGGAGCTGTGAGGGCCGGGTAGACTGGTACGAGCCTTCCGGGGCCGCCCCGGGAAAGGACGTACCGACGTGACGGGTTCCTCCCAGCCATGGCGCTCGGCGCTGACCGCCTTCTTCCTCCTGGGTGCTTCGTGGGCGCAGGCCTCGGAGCCGCCCAGGAAGGACGCGGAGATTGCGGGCCGCGCGGAGCAGGCCGAGCGCGACGCCGCCACGTACCGGCAGCTGGAGGTGTTCGCGCGAGTGCTCTCCTACGTGGAGAACAACTACGTGGAGTCGCCGGACCGCCAGCGGCTCATGTACGGCGCCATCCAGGGCATGCTGGAGACGTTGGATCCGCACACGGTGTTCCTCCCGCCCGACGTGTTCCGGGAGATGAAAATCGACACCTCGGGCGAGTGGGGCGGCCTGGGCATCGAAATCGCGCGCAAGGGCGAGCGCATCGTGGTGGTGGCGCCCATCGACGACACCCCGGCGGCGCGCGCGGGCATCAAGGCCGGCGATGAGCTGGTCGGCATCGACGGTGAGCGGACCGAGGGCATGGACGTGGGGCGCGCGCTGCAGAAGATGCGCGGCCCCGCCGGCGGACGCGTGCTGCTGACCATCATGCGCGAGGGCTTCAGCGCGCCGCGCGAAATCGCCATCATCCGGGACCACATCCGCATCGTGTCCGTGGAGGGCGCGCTGCATGGCGGCATCGCCCACGTGAAGGTGAAGAACTTCCAGGACCGCACCGACCTGGACCTCCGCAAGGAGTTGGAGCGGCTGCGCGCGCTCAACGGCGGCAAGGAGCTGCGCGGGCTGGTGCTGGACCTGCGCAACAACCCGGGCGGGCTGCTGGACCAGGCGGTGGCGGTGAGTGACAGGTTCCTGCCGGGCAACCTGCCCATCGTCTCCACGCGGGGGCGGGATGGCCGGAGCGCCACCGTGGAGCGCAGCAAGGACCGCGACACGGAGAAGGATTACCCCGTCGTGGTGCTGGTCAACGCGGGCAGCGCCTCCGCGTCCGAAATCGTGGCGGGCGCGCTCCAGGACCACGGCCGCGCGAGCATCCTGGGCACGCCCACCTTCGGCAAGGGCAGCGTCCAGACGGTCATCGAGTTGGAGGACGGCTCCGGGCTGAAGCTGACGATTGCCCGCTACTACACGCCCAAGGGCCGCAGCATCCAGGAGCGCGGCATCACCCCGGACTTCCTCGTCCCCGACGCGCCGGGAGGCAAGGTGCCGCGCGACGTGGTGCGGGAGAAGGACCTGCGGCGCCACTTCCGCGCCGAGCCGACGGCCGCGACCGAGCCCGCCGCGCCCCAGCAGCGAGGCCTGCCGGAGAACCTCAAGCCCTGGGACGTCACCGCGAAGCTGGAGGACCATCCCTTGAGGGTCGCCCTGGACTATCTCCACGGCATGACCTCCGCTCCCGCGCGCGCGCCGGCCCGGGCAGCGGGTCGTTGAGGACTCCTTCTCACTTGCATTTCACCGCGCAGTCCGTTTGATGCGCAACGAGCCAAAGGTGAACGAGAGATGCGACCTTCGAATGTGCGAGCGGTTCACGCCGCGTTGAGTGGATGGCTGGTGGGACTGCTGGCCGTGGGACCCGCGGCGGCGCAGACGCCGGTGTCCTCGCGGCTGGTGCCCCGGGCCTTGAGCGCGGCGACGGCGGAGGCGCCGGCCGACGCGGCGACGGTCACCGTGGTGGCCATCGCGCTGGACGCGGCGGCCCGTGGCGACGCGGCCCGGCTGGCGCGCGAGGCGGAAGAGGCGGTGACGCGCTCGGGGCGGCTGAAGCTGGTGCGCCTGGCGGACGCGCTGGACGCGGACGGGCAGCGCGAGCGCCAGGCCCGTGAGGTGGAGGCCGCCGCGGCGATGAAGGCGGGCCAGCGCGCCTACGACGAGCTCGACACCGAGAAGGCGCTCGAGCACTTCGACAAGGCGGTGCGCGGCTACGAGGGCGCCGACCTCTCCCAGCGCTTCACCGAGCTGAGCCGCGCGCGGGTGCTGAAGGCCGCGTCGCAGGTGGCCAACGGTGAAAACACCGCCGCGCAGCTGGAGATTCGCACCGCGCTGGCGCTGAACCCGGAGGCGCGCTTCTCGCCCAACTTCTTCCCGCCGGAGGAGATGACCTTCGTGGAGAAGGAGCGCAAGGCGGTGCTCACCGGCGCCAAGGCGAGCCTGCGCGTGAGCACCGAGCCGGTGCCGGCCCAGGTGTTCGTGGACGGCCAGTTCCGGGGCATCTCGCCGGTGGACGTCGCCGACCTCACGGCCGCCGACCACTACGTGACGGTGGTGGCGCCGGGCTACGCGCTGACGCAGCGCCGGGAGCGCGAAGGCGAGGTCAGCCTGACGCTGGCCCCCGTGGCGGCGCAGAAGGGCCTGCAGACATTCACCGAGCAGGCGGCGCGCAAGCCGGAGAGCCCGGAGCGCGACGCGGCCCTGCGTGAACTGGGGACGCTCGCGGGCGTGTCCCAGGTGCTGGCGCTGCTGGTGCGCGGCGGCGCCGGGGCGGCGCCGCTGGAGGTGACGGGCCTGCGCCTGGACGTGTCGGATGGCCACAACCAGGCCTACGCGCTGGGGACGGTGCCGCGCGGGGAGGGGCTGGTGGGCGGCTCGCAGGCGCTGCTGGCGCAGCTGGTGTCGGCGGATGCGCCGCGCCAGGGCGGCAAGCCGGTGACGCACTTCGCGGGGGGCATCAGCACCACGCGCCGCACCGTGGGCTACGTGCTGATGGCCACCGGCGTGGCGCTGCTGGCCGGCGGCGTCTACTTCGGCATGGAGGCCTCCGCGAAGTCGGATGACTTCAAGCGCGCGGCGCAGAACAGCAGCCGCGCCCAGGACATCAAGAGCACGGGCAAGTCGTACGCGCTGGTGGCCGACGTCGGCATCCTCCTGGGCCTCGCGTCGGCGGGCGCGGGCGGCTACCTGGCCTTCGCCAAGGGCGGCAGCGGCGGCTCCAAGTCGCCTCCCCGGGCGCCCCGTGCCACGCCGGCGTCGGAGCCCGCCGCGACGAAGGAGGCGTTGCCCATGCCTCCGCCTCCCGCGCAGGCGGTGCCCGCCTCCACGCAGACGCAGTCCGACACGCGCGCGCAGGACGACGAGGCGCAGAAGCGTGAGGAGGAGCTGCGCAAGCGCCGTGAAGAGGTGGAGCGCCAGCGCCAGGAGTTGGAGGAGCGGCGCAAGCAGGAGGAGGCCGCGGCGCAGCGCGAGGAAGAAGAGCGGCGGCGGCAGGAGGAGCGGCGGCGACAGGAAGAGAAGAAGAAGCGGCCCGCACTCGACGAAGACGATCTCCGGAACTACTAGCCATGCGCCGTCCCTTGCGAAACCTCGTTGCTTTCATGGCCCTGGGTACCGGGCTGTCCGCGTGCAGCCTCCTCGTCGATTTCGACGAGGAAGGGCAGCCCTGCGATGAGCTCTACCAGTGCCTGGAGGGCTACACCTGCGTCGACAACGCGTGCGTCTCCGACGACGCCGCGCCGTCCGACGGGGGCGCCGATTCGGGCACCGACGGCGGTCTTGGCACCGATTCGGGAACCGACGGCGGCCTTGGCTCCGATGCGGGCTCCGACGATGCCGGCTCCGGCGACGCCCCCGACGCGGGGAGCTCCCCTCCGCCGGGAAGCACCATGACGGGGTCCATCGAGGAGCCAGGGCCCATCCTGGAGCCCGCGCCCATCCTGGTGCCGTAGTTTCCGACCGGCTGACCGCGTCTTCGCAGGTTCGAAGCTCGGAGCGTAGACGCAGGGCGGCCCCACGTGCGCCGCCCGTTCCGTGTCGCCCCGGCCACGCCGCGGCCCGGAGGACACGCCTGCTCTGTCCGCATGGCGTGGCTGGAGTCCCTCCTCCGAGGTGATTTCCGACGGGCCCGTCCCGCTCCGCCAGGCCGCCCCGTGGCTGGCATCATCCGTGCTCTGTGCTCCGCCCAGGAGGCAACATCGACATGGGCAAGCGCGTGGGAGTGCTGATGGGCGGGTGGGGCGAGGAGCGGGAGATTTCGCTCAAGACGGGAGAGGCCGTGGTGGCGGCGCTCGAGTCCCGAGGCCATCAGGTGACTCGCATCTTCGCGGGGCCGGGCCTGGACCGGGCGCTGCGCGCGGCCGAACTGGACGTGGCCTTCGTCGCGCTCCACGGGCGCATGGGCGAGGACGGCCGGGTGCAGGGCCTGCTGGAGCTGCTGGAGCTGCCGTACACGGGCTCGGGCGTGCTGGCGTCGGCGCTGGCCATGAACAAGCCCTTCGCCAAGCGGCTCTTCCGCCTGCACAACCTGGCCACGCCCCAGGGCTACACGGTGGCGCGCGAGGACGCGTGGCGCGTCCCGGCCCTGCACGGCGACCTGGGCTTCCCGTGCGTGGTGAAGCCCGCGTGCGGCGGCTCGTCGGTGGGGCTGGCCGTGGTGCGTGCGCCGGAGGCGCTGGCGTCCGCGGTGGCGCAGGCCAGCCGGTTCGGCGGCGAGGCCCTGGTGGAGCGCTACGTGGCGGGCCGTGAAGTCACGGTGGGCCTCCTCGGCGGCCAGGTGCTGGGCAGCTGCGAGGTGGCCACGCCGCGCGAGGGCTTCGACTTCGACGCCAAGTACAAGGGCGGGGCCGCGTACTTCTGCCCACCCCGGCTGTCCCCCACGCGCGTGGCCAACGTGGAGGCCCTGGCGCTGGCGGCCTACCGCGCGCTGGGCTGCCGCGGGCAGGCGCGGGTGGACCTGCTGTGCTCGGACACGGAGAACGACGTGGTGCTGGAGGTGAACACGCTGCCGGGCTTCACCCCTACCAGCCTGCTGCCGAAGATCGCCGCCAGGGCCGGGCTGGACTTCGCCGCGCTGACGGAGCGCATCCTGGCGCTCGCCACCCGCGATGAGGCCGGAATCCTGGAAGCCCCCGCCGTGGAGACCCCGCCGGACCTGGCCGCGCCGCTCCTGGCCGTGAGCTGACCCCTCAGGTCGGTCAACCCCTGGCGTTGTTTCAACCCCGGCGCCAGGGCCACAAGCTGGGTGTGATAGGAGTGACGCAGGGTGTCAGGCGCCCGTGAACGGAACGTTCAATTCCGGGGAATAGTTTGACACGGCCTTGAACGCGTTCCTATTGTCCGGCGCCGATCACTCCCCGAAGGTCAAAACCTTGTCATTTCGGGTACATACGATGTGGGGGCTTGGACGACCCATCTCGCGGCGGTACGCGCGAGACGGAATCAGCCGGGCCGACCCGCACGGAAGGACCGCAGGCCCTCTGGGCTGTGGCAGGGGTTGAGCGTCACCGATGACCACCGTCGAGATCATCTTTCTGGGCGTTTATTTCAGTCTCCTGGGCGTGCTTGGAGTCTACGGCTCGCACAGGTACCGAATGGCGTTCCTGTACTACCGGCACAAGTTCAAGCTGCCGACGCCGAAGGGCGCGCTGGAGTCGTTGCCCAAGGTCACCATCCAGCTCCCCATCTTCAATGAGATGTACGTGGTGGAGCGACTGGTGGAGTCGGTGTGCCGCATCGACTACCCGCGCGACCTGCTCGAAATCCAGGTCCTGGACGATTCGACGGACGAGACGTGCGGCATCGCCCGTGCGTGCGTGGAGCGCCAGCGCCTGAAGGGCCACGACATCGTCTACATCCACCGCACCAACCGCCAGGGCTTCAAGGCGGGGGCGCTGGAGAACGGCCTGAAGCTGGCGAAGGGCCAGTTCGTGGCGGTGTTCGACGCGGACTTCGTGCCCAGCCCGGACTTCCTGACGCGCACCGTGCCGTTCTTCTCGGACGACAAGGTGGGCATGGTGCAGGTGCGCTGGGGCCACCTCAACCGCGAGTTCTCCCTGCTGACGCAGGCCCAGAGCATCTTCCTGGACGGGCACTTCATCATCGAGCACACCGCCCGCAACCGCTCTGGCTGCTTCTTCAACTTCAACGGCACCGCGGGCATCTGGCGCCGTGACACGATCTCCGACGCGGGCGGCTGGCAGCACGACACGCTCACCGAGGACCTGGACCTGAGCTACCGCGCCCAGCTCAAGGGCTGGCAGTTCGTGTTCCTCCCGGAGGTCATCTCCCCGGCCGAGGTGCCGGTGGACATGAACGCCTTCAAGAGCCAGCAGCACCGCTGGGCCAAGGGCTCCATCCAGACGGCGAAGAAGCTGCTGCCCACCATCCTCAAGAGCGACCTGCCGCTGCTCGTGAAGCGCGAGGCCTTCTTCCACCTCACCAACAACATGGCCTACCTGTTGATGGTGCTGCTGTCGGTGCTGATGCCCATCAGCATGGTGGTGCGCTTCCAGCACGGCCTGTACGGCACGCTCTTCCTGGACCTGCCCTTCTTCCTCACGGCCACCGCCAGCGTCTGCTTCTTCTACGTGGCGGCACAGCGTGAGCGCGGCGCGAAGGGGTGGGAGCGGGTGAAGTACCTGCCCTTCCTCATGAGCCTGGGCATCGGCCTGGCCATCAGCAACGCCAAGGCCGTGGCGGAGGCGCTGCTCAACCAGCAGTCCGGCTTCGCGCGCACGCCGAAGACGGGCGCCGAGGGCAAGAAGGCCGTCACCATCAAGAAGGCGTACCGGGGCAGCAAGACGCTGCTGCCGCTGGTGGAGCTGCTGTTCGCCGCGTACTTCACCGGCGCGCTGTGGTTCGCCATCGACGCGCGCATCTACACGTCGGTGCCCTTCATCGTCCTGTTCCTGGCGGGCTTCCTGTACGTGGGCAGCTCCAGCCTGCTGCAGGGCCTGTCCGGCCGGATGAAGCTGGTGGAGTCCACCCCCGCGGTGGACACCCCCGACGAGCAGCCCCGCCGCGCGGCCTGAGCGGCGTCCTCGCTTCAGGAAGACGGGGGTGAGGCTGGCACCGCGCCGCCTCACCCCTTTCGCGTTTCTAGGTGCCCGCGTCCGGCGAGCCCCGCAGCAGCACCTGCTCCATCCGTACGCTGGGGGCGCCCGCGGGGGCCGTGCGGCAGTCCTCGTCAATGGAGGTGCTGGTCGCCGAGCGCAGCGTCAGGCCCGCGTCCGTGCACCGCACCACCTCTGTCGGAAAAGTGACGGGGCAGGGCGTCCCGGCGCCGGAGAAGCCGGTGGCGTGCGTTTCGCCCACGAAGCCCGCGGGGGTGCGCCGCAGGACGATGGACGGCGAGCCCGCGTCCGGGGCGTCCACCACCTCCGAGTCATGAGCGCGGACGACGGCGAAGGAGAGCGTGCCGCCGTCATCGTCACCGTAGTACCGGAAGGCGGGGTTCCCCGCGTGGTGGTACTCGCCGCCCTGGTTCTGCTCGCAGCCCGCGGGAATCTTCACCGCGGGGGGCGCGGGGGGCGCGGGCACCGTCCTGGGCGGCGCCTTCGCGGTGCACGCTGTGAGGGAGAGGACGCTGAGGTGGAGGGCCAGTGTGGGCAGGACGCGGTGCATGGGGGCGGATATTCTCCCAATCGGCGGGGCGCTGGGACTCTGTTTGATTCCCTTGGGATGACTCTCTAACCTTCGGTTCGTCATGAGCCTCCACCGCATCGTCGTCTTCGCCCTGGTGACTGTCCTGGCCGCCCCTTCGGCCGCGCTCGCGCAGGATGACTTCCTGGCGCCGCTCACCACGCCGTCGAAGCCCAAGACGGGCAAGCCCAAGCCCAAGGTGGTGAAGAAGAAGCCCGCCAAGAGGCCCGTGCGCGCGAAGGCGCCCGCGAGGGGGAAGAAGAAGCCCGCGGCCCAGGACGACCTGCTGCTGGCGCCGCTGACGCCCGCGAAGACGGAGGTGCTCGTCCGCATGACGGGCAACGTGCGCGGCGCGAAGCTGTTCGTGGATGGGAAGGAGTTCGGCGTCCTCTCCTCGGCCGTCGTGCCGGTGGAGGTCCGCCCGGGCGAGCACCACCTGGTGGTGCGCCGGGTGGGCTACGCCGACTTCACGCGGCGCATCGACGTGAAGGCGGGCACGCAGGCGGAGGTGCTGGTGTCCATGGACGCCACCATGGGCTTCGCCACGCTGACGGCGGACGTGGCGGACGCGGTGGTGATGGTGGACGGGCAGAAGGTGGGCGCCGTGCCGCAGGCCAACGTGCTGCTGCGCCCGGGCTCGCGCGAGGTGGAGTTCCGGGCCCCGGGCTTCAAGCCGGACGTGCACAACATCACCGTGTTCGCGGGACGGAGCTACGAGGTGACGGGCAACCTGCGGCCCCTGCTGGACACGTCCGTGGCCACCGCCGACGTGCCGAAGAGCCCGGTGTTGGAGCCGTCCTCCAGGCTGGACCCCGACGACGAGCCGGCCCCGGGCCTGTCGTTCGCGGAGGACCCGGCGACGCCCGAGGTGGAGGGCTCCAAGCCCTGGTATGGCCGCTGGTACGTGTGGGCCGGCATTGGCGCGGTGGTGGCCGCCGGCACGGTGGGCGCGGTGATGGCGACGCAGGGCGGTGGCGCCAACCCGCTGAGCCCCACGGACGTGTGCGGCCCGGCCGGGTGTGACGCGGTGCTGGGCGGCATCCGCTCGGTGCGCGGTGGAGGCGCGGGGCTTCAGGCGCCCGCTCCCGCCGGAGCGCTGCGCTTCTGATGCGGTCGTGAAGCGTCCCGCCCTCGACGTGGGCGGGACGGCGCCACGGGTTCTACTGGTCGCGCAGGTCGTCGTTATCGGCGCGGCTGCCCGGGGCGAGCAGCAGGTACACGTCGCTCACCCGTCCCACGCCCCAGGTGTCCAGCGCGGTCGCGCGGACCTGGAAGGGGGCGGCGTCGGGCAGCAGGTGGGTGATGTCCACCTCGCCCGCTTCGAAGGTGAAGGCGCGGCGCCCCACGCTGTCCACCAGCTCCCGGCCCATGTGGACCGCCTCGGTGAAGCCCACGGTGGCGCGCCGGGTCACCTGTCCACGGGCGTCCAGCACCTCCAGCAGCAGGAAGTTGTCCACGGAGATGCCGAGCGTGCCCTTCGCGTCGCCGTAAAGACGGGCCCGGTGTCCGCCCAGGCTCAGCGTGGGCGTCTGGCCGGTGGCGACGACACGCGGCGTGCGCTCACCCTCGGTGGCGTCCACCTCCACGTCTTCGCGCAGCTGGGTCAGCGTGTGGGTCTCCCGGGCGGGCGTGTCCAGCAGGAGCCGAACGGCGCGGGGCTCGGTCGAGGTGGAGGTGGGCGTAGCCGAGGCGGGCACCTGCCGCGCACAGGCCATCAGCCCCAGGGCGGCGGCCATGACGAGCGTTCGAGAATGCATGGGAGGTCCAGGGTAGATGAGCAGGGGTGACCCGGGTCAATTAGCATGGCCGCATGCGGACCTTCCTCCATGGGTGCCTGCTGTGGTGTGTGCTCTCCGGGACGCTGGCGTGGGGCAATGCGCCCGCTGACCCCCCGGCCTCACCCGAGGTGCAGCTGTGCCTCCAGCACCTGAAGCCCGCCGAGCGTGAGCGGGCCGCGAAGGCGCTGGGGCCGCTGGAGGAGCTGCCGCTCTACCGCGTGCAGCTGGAGGTGGACCCGGAGGCCCGCGGGGTGAAGGGCCGGGTGCAGGTGGAGGTGCTGGCCCGAAAGCACCCCCTCACCGAGCTGTACCTCCGGCTGACGCCCAACGCGCAGGGCCGCCGGTTGACGCTGTCGGACGCGAAGCTGGGCGGCCGGCCCGTCAAGCTGGAGCGGCCGGAGCCCACGCTGTACCGCCTGTCGCTGGAGTCCGAGCCCGTGCCGCCGGGCGCCGCCGCGGTGCTGGACGTCGCGGTGGAGGGCCTGGTGCCGCGCGCCGCCGCGCCCTCGGGTGGCGCCGCGGGAGGACTCCTCGGCGGGTTGATGGGCGGTGGGGGCGGGCGTCCTTCGGGCGGCGACCACGGGGCCTTCTCCGCCACGGCGGACTTCATCAGCCTGGTGGGCGTGGTGCCCCAGGTGCCGCCGGTGGGCGAGGACGGCAAGCCTTGGGAGGGGCCGCAGGGGATTGGCGACCTGGGCCTCTATGAGCCGGCGCACGTGCTGGCCACCGTCACCGTGCCAACGGGCTGGGCGGTGCACGCCACGGGCGTGCCCATGGGCGAGGTCCCGCAGCGGGATGGGCGCGTGCGCTACGCCTTCGCCGCCGCCGCGGTGCGCGACTTTCCCCTCTTCGTGTCACGGGGCTACGCCAACTCCACCGCCACGGTGAATGGCGTCACGGTGGAGAGCCACTACGCCGCGGCGGATCAGGCCGCGGGCGAGCGCGTATTGAAGCACGCCACGTCGATGCTGGCGGAGTTCGAGCGTCGGCTGGGGCCGCTGCCGTACACGCACTTCCGCGTGGTGCAGGCGCCGCTGTCCGGAGGCGCGGGCGGCATGGAATTCCCAGGGCTGGTCACCATCGCGACGCAGCTGTACCGCGGCGCGGCGGGGGCCTCCCAGATGCTGGGCGGCGGCATGCCGGGCATGGAGGACCTGGAGGCGATGCTGGGCTGCTGGGACAGCTCAATGGCGCCATGGAGCGCACGCTGGAGTTCACCATGGCGCACGAGGTGGCGCACCAGTACTTCGCCGGGCTCGTGGGCTCGGACCCCATCCTGGAGCCGGTGGTGGACGAGTCGCTGGCCCAGTACGCCGCGCTCCTCTACCTCGAATGGAAGCACGGCAAGAAGGTGGCGGAGTCGGCGCGCCAGGAGACGCTGGTTGGGCAGTACCACCTGTACCGGATGACGGGCGGCAAGGACGGCCGCGCGGACCGGCCCACGGGCCACTTCGCGGATGAGCTGGAGTACGGCGCGCTCGTCTACGGCAAGGCGCCCCTGCTGCACCACGCCTCGCGGAAGCTGGTGGGAGACGCCGCCTTCCTCAAGGCCCTGCGCGCCTACGTGGATACGTACCGCTTCAAGTGGACGTGCAAGGACTGCTTCACGAAGGAGCTGGCGAAGGCGAGCCCCGCCAACGCGAGCGCGCTGGAGCGGCTGCGCACGCGCTGGTGGCGGGAGGCGAAGGGCGACGCGGACCTGGGCAAGCCCCGGCTGGAGTCGGTGCTGGGCGGCTTCGAGGGCCTGGAAGGGCTGGAGGCCCTGCAGTCGTTGCCCGGCATGGACCTGGAGGCGCTCCAGGGCCTGCAGGGCTTCGAGGCCTTCCAGGAGATGGACGCCCAGTCGAAGGAGCTGCTGGAGCAGCTCATCCCCGGGTTGATGGGGCAGTGACGCGGGGCCTCAGTCGAAGAGGGCGCGGACGAACTCGCGCGGCTCGAAGCGGCGCAGGTCGGCCACCTTCTCGCCCACGCCCACCCAGACGACGGGGAGCTTGAGCTCGTCGCAGATGCCGATGACGACGCCGCCCTTCGCGGTGCCGTCCAGCTTCGTCAGGGCGATGGCGCTGACGCCCACGGCCTCGTGGAACTGCTTGGCCTGCTGAATCGCGTTCTGGCCGTTGGTGGAGTCCAGCACCAGCAGCACCTCGTGCGGCGCGCCGGGCAGGGCCTTGTCCATGACGCGCTTCACCTTCTTCAGCTCCTCCATCAGCGGGGCCTTGGTGTGGAGCCGGCCGGCGGTGTCCGCGATGATGACGTCCGCGCCTTCCTCCTTCGCCTTCTTGATGGCCTCGAAGATGACGGCGCTGGGGTCTGTGCCCTCGGCGCCCTTCACCAGCTGGGCCTGGGCGCGCTCGGCCCACACGTCCAGCTGCTCGGTGGCGGCGGCGCGGAAGGTGTCACCCGCTGCGAGCACCACCTTCTTGCCCTCGCTGGTGAGCTTCGCGGCCAGCTTGCCGATGGTCGTCGTCTTCCCGGCGCCGTTGACGCCCACCACCATGACGACGTGCGGCGGGCCGCCGCCTTCCAGGGAGCGCGGGACGGGCAAGTCGCAGATGCGGGCGACCTCGTCGCGGATGAGGCCCTTGATGCGCTCGGGGTCCTTCAGCTCGTTGCGCTTGAGCTTCTCGCGGGCCACCTCCACCAGGTGGTTGGCGGTGCGCACGCCGATGTCGGCGGTGAAGAGGATCTCCTCCAGCTCCGCCAGGACGGACTCGTCCACCTGGCGCTGCTGGCCGAACAGGCCGTTGAGCCGGGCCATGAAGCCCTGGTTCCGCGTCTTGTCCAGGCCCTGGGCCAGGGTGCGGCCGGCCTCGGCCTCCACCTTGGCGCGCGCGGCGGTCTCCTCGGCGCGGCGGGCCTCCTCGGCGGCGGCGGCCTCGCGGGCGCGCTCCTCCTCCATCAGCCGCTGGGCTTCAGCCTGCTCGCGCTTGCGGCGCTCCCGGGCCTCGTCGTCCGCGGCCTTCTTGGCGCGGTACTCGGCGCGCTTCTCCTCCTCCTCGCGCTCCTTGAGGGCGCGGGCCTCCTCCTCCAGCCGGGCGCGCGCGGCGGCGTCCGTGGTGGTGCGGGCGGCCTGGGCTGCCTCGGCGCGCTGGCGGGCCAGGGCCTCGGCGCGGTCGTGGGCTTCCTCGGCCTCGCGGAGCCGGGCAGCCTCCGCCTCGGAGGGGGGCAGCTCCACGCGCAGGCGGGGCTGCTCGGCGGGGAGG
>NZ_JABXEO010000110.1:0-21227 GCF_013372585.1 Myxococcus sp. AM010 | reverse complement strand
CTATTCGTCGGCAGCGTCAGATGTGTATAAGAGGCAGCGCACGAGCATGGCCGTCCCATCCAGGTGGGCCAACGTCATCGGCTCCGACGTCCCTCCCGCCTTGCCCCAGTCATGCACCGCGGACAGCGCCAGCGTGTACTGCATGGGGTACGGCTGGCGGCCCACGAGGAGGTGCTGCACGTCCAGCACGACTTCCGCCCCCATCAGCCGCGCGCCCAGCACATCCGAGGCGAAGGCCTCGACGTACAAGGGCCTCAACATGCCCGTCACCACGGCGCCAGCCGGGTGGTAGTCGGGGTTGCCCCGGTTGTTGTAGCGGCGCACCAGGTGCCCGGATAGCAGCGTGTACGACTCCAGGGCGCCCACCCACACGAAGTTCGGCGCGTCGCCACCCACCATCAGGTTCTGCACCACCTGGCCCCAGTCGGAGAGCTCGTCCCAGTCCTCCTTGCGCACCAGACTGCCCCCCGCCTCTCCGCCCCACAGGCGTAGACGCACCGGAGCGCCCAGCTCGACTTGGAGGAAGCCTGGCTTGACGACCTCCAGCCGCGGATGCACCTGCAAGAAGCCTTCATCCGTCCCTGCCCCACGGCGAGGCAGCAGCGCCCATGTCGTGGTCTCCAGGCTCAGCCGGTTCGCCCAGCCAGAGCCCGAGCTGGACGAAGCCGGCTCCTCCTCCACCAGGGCGTCCCCCTCTTCAACCAGGGCGTTTCCCTCGTCCACGGAGGGCTCGAATAGCGCGTCTCCCTCTTGCTCAATGAGAGCGGTGTCCTCCTCGGCCACGTAGTCTTCAGGATAGGCAATCTCTTCCGCCCATCCCGCTCCGGGTAACACCAACAGCAACACGACGGCCCAGCGCATGGACATCGACGTCTCCTGAGAAGGCCCCGGCGGGGGCAAAGGACAGAGGTTTCCCGTTCAGTCCGGCAGGGCGCCGGGCTGCGGGTGAATGCATTGCATTGAGGGAGTCGCCGGCAGGCCGACCGGGCGAAGCGACAAACAGACGAGTCACGTCACGGCGCCAGGGCAAGGCCCGGCTCCGCTCATGACTCCAAACGCGAATTGGGCTGACCGAGGAAGGGCTCCTCAGCGCCCGTCAGGCACGCGGCCCAACGAAGCGCAGACGGCCACTCGGCGCACGACGACCGCCAGCACGCGCCTCACATGGCGGTGCGGGAGATCCTCGGCGCAGCGCGAGAGCCCAACGCCGACTTCGAAGCGGAGCTAGGAAGGTGGCTCAGGCGCGTCGCCTTCCGGGCGCTCTCCGCAGCCACCAAGGAAGCGCGCAGTTACGCGCGCGCACTCCAGCACAGTGAGGAACACATCGCCTCCAGGGCACGCCAGAATGGACTAGACCAATAGGTATAGTCTATTGGACCCTAGATTGGCATTCGGTACAAGCCCCAATGCAGGAAACCCACGAAAGGACTTGGAGGTGGTGCCCGCAGGGTTAAGGGAAGGTGACGTTGCCCAGGGTGACGGTGCGCCGCCCATCCGCGTCCCAGAGCTTCAGCGTGAAGGGGCCTTGAGGAGACTCGGATGCTGCCTCGGCCTCTACCACCACACGCGGGCCAACCGAGCCTGGGGCAACAGGGCCAGACTGCCAGACTTGAAGCACCTTCAGCTCCTCGTTGGCTCTGCCCCTGAGCGTCGCCCCCACCGCTGTCCACGGTTGGTCATCACCCCGCGGCACGAGGAAGACCTCGACGGCCACCCTGTGTGCGGCACGGTATGCATTGACAGCGTGTTTGGCTGCTGCTCCTCCTGGGGCCAGCGTCACACTCCTAGTCACGTCGCGGAACTCAGCGCCCCGCCCACTGAGGACTTCCGTCGAGATGAGTCCCGTCAGCCCATCCGGAGCGCTTCGCTCCGCGCGTAGGCGCTCATTCTCCTCTCGGCATTTCTCAGCCTCGATGCGCGCCTGCCGGACTTCCTCTTGGTACGTCTCGACGCTCCTCTTGCGCCGATAGACTTCGACATGAGCCTCCGACCGTGCGGGGTGGGCGACCAGGACAAACGTCGCGCTCGCCGGGGCCGCGCCATCCTGGAAACGCACTGTCAGCTTGAGCCGTTCTCCCGCCGAGATTTTCTCTGACGGGATCAGGCGCAAGACAGTAAGCCCAGCGTCCACCAGCGCGAAGCGCTCGCGTCCCTCGAGCGTCAGCCCCTCTCGACTCACCTCCGAATCAAAGAGGAACATCGTCGAAAGTCCTGGGCTCACCGCCACTTCAACTGCTGGCTGAGCATCATCCGAGACCAGCTCGATTCGGCGAACGCTCAGTCCCACGGTGGTTGCGGGCGACTGCGCCAGGGCCGTCCCCTCCCCTACGAGGAGGAGGAAAAGCAGCACGGCCGACACGGAATGATGCACGCGACGTCTCCCCTACCAAGCCAGCGGCGACACCGCTGGCGACTCACGGGCGTCTACTCAACAGCGACAAGTCATTCAAACTCACTCACTGCCTTGACGAAGACGGCAGAGTACACGCGAGCCTTGCCCGTCTCCCCTCCGCCACCCTCTATCTCCAGTCCGCGGTTGCGAGAGGTGTCCAGCACTTCCAGGCACACGGGGAAGCTCTCTCCGCGAAATCGCGCCCGCGTCAGTCGGACATAGACGCGGTCGGCAATAGTGAGTCGCCCAGACAGCGTGGCCTTGTCCCCGCCCAGGATGATCTGTGCAGTGCCGTCCCTCACCGTTACGACTTTTTGGTCCCCTCGGACGAAGCTCGCAGCCTCGTAGTCTCCACTCTTCATGCCCAGCTTCCTCATGCCCTCCACAGAGCCTGCCGGGCACGGTTCAGGGTCGGGAGCCGGGCGCACCTGGGGACCGGAGCACGCGAACGTGGTGCAGAGGGCGGCCGTCGCCAAGGCACTGCTGACGCTCCTCGTGGCCTTCTTGGCAGGCACCGGCGGGGAGGTCGGGGAGTCACTCTTCGTCGTCGTCGCGGTGGCAGTCACCTCGGGAAGCGTCGCGGGGGGAGCGACGGCCGCAGGTGTTGCCTCCGGCCCGGTGGGAGCTGCGGCCGGGGCAGCTTGAGGTTTTTCTATATATGGCGCTACTTCTTGGCCGGTGACAGCCTGCGGCTGCGGTGAGTCCGTCCGCAGTGAGAAGTACGCCCCCGACGCGAGGGTCATGGCCAGCAGCCCCGCGCCCAGCACACGCCCCAGCCGGAGTCGCGAAAGAACCGAGGGCCGCCCTGCCTCGACGCCGGGGGCCACGAGCGCTGCTTCCAGCGCGCCGTCCGCCTCCATTGCGGCTTCCGCCCCCACCCCGGCATCGAGCGCCAAGCCCGGCAACTGCGCCTCCACAGGCCGCGTGGCCGCAGGTACGGGCGGGGCCTCGGGTGGCAATGCCGCGGGCCTGCCTTCGCCTGGGACTTCCGGCAGCTCCGGCCCCGGCGGCTTGCCACGACGCATCTGGCGCAAGGGCCGCTTTGCCCACCGCTTCAGCGCGTTCCCCTCGCCCTCCGTCGTGGCCGAGTTCGGGCCATATGCTTCGAACAAGGGCGTGTCCCACGCCTCCCCCTCCGCCCCCGACAGGAGCTGCTCCAGGGCCGCACAGACAGCGCTCGCGTCTGGACGTGCAGCAGGGTCCTTCTCCAGCAGCCGCATGCACAACATGCCCAGCCGCTCCGGGACGAAGCGGTTGACGTGGTGAGGGGGCACAGGCGACTTGCTGATGACACTCCGGATGTAGTCCTCCTCCGTCCCCGCGTCGAAGGGCAACCTCGCCGTCAGGAGGCGGTAGAGGACGGTGCCCAGGGCCCACATGTCATCCGAGGGGGCGGACACGTAGCGGGCGCCCGTCTTCTGGCCGAGGTACTTCTGCAGGAAGAGCCAAGCCTCGGGGGGCCGGTACTCCATCGTCCCTGGCGGCAGCATGGACTGGGTGATGCCGGAGGGGGCTCCCGCGTAGTCCCCGATGCCGTAGTCCACCAGCACCGCCAGGCCGTCCGCGTCGCGCACCATGACGTTGGCGTCCTTCACATCCCGGTGCACCACTCCCGCCTCGTGCGAGGCCTTCAGCGCCCGCGCCATGTCGAGCGTCACCTTCGCGATTCGCCGGGCCGAGGGGTTCTCATCCTTCACCCACGCGCTCAGCTTCCGCCCCTCCACGTACTCCATGGCGATGAGGGCGAAGTCGCGCTCCTCGGCTTGCCAGTAGGTGAAGCCGCGAATGCCCACCACGTTCGGGTGCGTCAAGCGCAAGAGGATGGAGATTTCCTTCTCCACCCGCCCCTCCACGCGCTGCCGCTCCACGAGCTTCAGTGCGCAGGGCTGCCCGTCATTCGTCGCGAGGTACACGGTGCCGAAGCCACCTCGGTCCAGTTGCCTCACCACCGTGTAGCCCATCACCGAGTCCCCAGGGGACAGCACGGCTGGGGGGCCGTTGTCCCTCATGGCGACTTCCTCGAGACTCTGTAGGACAGCAGGACTGCGGCCACGCGCATGCGACTCCC
This sequence comes from Myxococcus sp. AM010, assembly GCF_013372585.1. Taxonomy (NCBI): domain Bacteria; kingdom Pseudomonadati; phylum Myxococcota; class Myxococcia; order Myxococcales; family Myxococcaceae; genus Myxococcus; species Myxococcus sp. AM010. The sequence continues at coordinate 16,767 of NZ_JABXEO010000110.1, read as the reverse complement.
TCCCAGGCGCCGGCCCACGCTACCAGAAGCCCGGGGAAATCGTGCGAAGTCTTATCCCACCCCTGACCACTCCTCCCGGGAGATGTCGGCCCGTGCCAAATGGTGAAGTCAACTAGACTATTGGGTATAGTTTCACTGGAATGCATATCCCACTTGATGTCCGCGACTTCGCCCTTACGAAGGAGCCCGCCCGCCCCCTGCCCAGCGTCATCAGCGACACCCTTCGCGCGGCCCGCCTTCGCGCAGGACTGAAGCAGACAGAGGTGGCCCACCTCATCGGCATCTCCCCCGGCGTCTACAGCCGGCTCGAGCGCGGGCGAACGCTCCCCAGCGTCCGGACGCTGTACCGTCTGTGCACCGTCCTCGAAGCCTCTCCCAATGAGTTGCTGGGCTATCCCGATGCACTGCCGCCGGACGTCGTTGCTGCCGCGAAGGACGCCCTGCGACGCCGTGTGCACCAGTTGGACGGACGCCAGGCCCTTGCTCTCGTTCAGCTTTTGTCGGGCGTGCGTTGATGGAATCGTACTCCCTTGACAACGCGCAACTCAGGTATACTCCCTTGTACCTATGAACCAACAGCTCGCAGCGCACCTCGGGAGTATCGCCCGCCTCGCTCGGGAACAGATGAGTCTGACGCAGGTCCAAGTCGCTGAGCGCGTGGGGCTGGCCTCTGCCGTCTACAGCCGGATTGAGCGCGGGCAGATGATTCCCAGCGTCGAGACACTGAAGAAGCTGTGCATCGAGTTGATGGTCTCCCCGGAGGACCTGATGGGCCTCACCGAGTCCCCCAGTAGCGGGAGTCCAACTCGGCCGGACGACGATGTGACGCTGCGGCGGCTGATCTTCTTGGCGAGGAAGCTCGACGCGTCGAAGCTGGACGCCCTCGTCCGCATCACCACCGAGCTGGCCCGCTGAAGCAGCGCCCCGAAGACCCTGGCCCCCTCCAGCGTCAGGCGGATTGCGGCCGGTGCTCCGGCGTCTCCGAGCAGGGAGCAGGCCCGGCGTGCAGGGCCCCATGCCTCGAGGCCCTGCATCGGGGCACGCGCGCCCCCAACCCGAGCGGCTCCGGCGATGACGGAGCGCCTCCCCGTCCGAAGGAGGAGGCACCCCGCTACGCCGCGCCGCGCTCCGCCAGCTCCTCATTCACGTCGGCGAGCTGCGCCTCCAGGGCTTTCTTCCTCAGTTGGAGGCGGGCCACATCGTCCAGCCCCGCTTCCTCGTCGAGGCGCCTCTCCCTCGGAGGGTCTGGCTCCAAGTCCTCACGCACCTCCACCGTGAGGACGTCGCCCGCACGGATGTCCTTGGCGTAACACCACTTCAGGTGCTCGCGGTACTCCCTGCCCACGGAGCCCCCAAGGTGGAGGTCCACCTCCGGGTTGTCGCGCGTCTCATCATCGGGGCGGCGCACCCACGTCAGAATGGTGGAGACGACACCGAAGCCCGACACCCCCGCGGTTGCGACGTGCCGGCCATTGCGCAGTAGGCGAAAGCAGAGCATTGGCGGCCTACACCTTCTTCGGGAGTCCCAGCTCGTGCTTCTCCAGCCCATCCGGGTAGAGGCCGGCCTCGCCGAACTCCACCTGGTCCCGCAGCACCCCGCCTTCGGATACCACGAGGGAGGCCTCCTTGGCGGCCTCCGCGCGCCCATAGGGCGCACGGAGCTGGGCGTGGGCGACGCCCCGCAGCGCATCCCGCATGTCGGCCGCCGTCGCGAAGCGCTCCTCGGGGTTGAGGCGCAGGGCCTTGTGCAGCACCGCCTTGAGGTCCTCATTGAGGTGCGCCACCGCCTTCTCGACGACGTCCGGGCCGAACGTGTCCATGAGGGCCTGCATCTGCTGCAGCGGCAACGTGGGCGGCGACTCCGTGACAAACCGGCTCTCCTTCGCCACCACCGGGACGTCGTGCACCTCGAAGAGGTGCTTGCCCGCAAGGACTTCCACCAGCAACACCCCCAGGCTGAAGACGTCGGAGCGCGGCGTCAGCCCTTCCTTGCGCAGGTACTCCGGAGAGGCGTAGGCCACGTCCCCTCGCAGCAGATTCTCCGGCGACTCCTCCCGCCCCACCATCAGCGAGAACGCCGAGCCGAAGTCCAGCACCTTCACCTCTCCATGGAGGCCCAAGGCGATGTGCCTAGGACTCACGTCACGGTGGACGATGCCCAGGGGCACGCCCTTCTCCGACGTCAGCGTGTGCGCGTAGTGCAGCGCATCCGCCACCTCCGCCCCCACGTACAAGGCAAAGCCCTCTGAGAGGGGCTTGCCTCGCACCAACGCCGCAGTCACCAGCGTCTCCAGCGAAGGCCCACCCACGTACTCCATGACTGCGAAGGGCACATCCGCATCCTCATCCACCTGCATGTGGAAGACTTGAGCGATGTTGGGGTGGTTGAGTCGGAAGGCCAACTGCACCTCCTCAATCAGCCGCGTGCGCATCATGAACGTGGAGGGGCTGGCAATCTGGCGAACCAGGCAGGGGCCGGCCAGGACTCCATCCGCCACTCGCCGCTCCGCCTTCAGGAGCTTCTCACCATTCGACCGCACCTCAAGCGCCCCCACCGCCTCGTAACGGACGTCATCCACATAGAAGAGGAAGCGCGGCGAGCTGGGGCTGGGCGGGGCGGGGGGGCTGGGCGGTAACTCTTCCGTCGACACTTCATCTTCCGGACGCTTCGTCATGGCTGTGAATCCTCCTGAAAGAGGGGCGCGGCCCCACGGACACCAAGGTTCGCCGTCGCGGGCCACTCTCCCGAAATTGCGAGGTCTAGTTAACTGGACCGTCGAATTAACATGACCTTTGGGAAGCTGTGAAGCCCTCTACCACTCGCAGCGGACGGGCCACCCTCAAGTGCGCCTATCCCTAAGCAGGGTGAAAGAGACCCCAGCTTTGGCCTCACGCGCCGAGCTGAGACAGCCTGCAAAGGAAACATACATCGTGAGCGAACCCGCTGACTGGAGCCCCTTTCGCGAACTTGCACGTCGTGTCCTCACCGAAGGCGCGCGCCTGCACCTCACAGAGGAAGTGAAGGCACTGCTGAAGCGCACGGCCACCGAGGTGGGCATCCGCGACACCGAGGCCGAGAGCGCGCTCGCCACGGAAGCCGGCGCGTTAGGCCTCTTGCGCGAGGCGTCTCGGCGCATCCGTGAGGGCTCCCACAGGCTCATGGACGCGCTGCACCGCATGTACGAGCACAAGGACAAGGGGGACTTCGACAGCGCCCGCCAGGAGATGCGGAACGTGCTCGCAGTGGAAGTCGTGCCCTACTACCGCACCCTCGCCCAGGGGCAGCTCGACAACATGGCCAACGAGCCGCCACAAGGAGCGCGGAAGGCCCTCACGCTGCGGGGTGTCGGGCGAAGGCGTCTCCCGCGCCCTTGAGCTGCATGCCGCAGGAGCGCCCTCCAGAGAGGGCGCTTCGCGGCCCAGAGTCAGGCGGGCGTCACCTTGTCGAAGGGGCGCACCACCTGCTTGCCGTCGGAGACGCGCGCCACCGTCACCGTCTTCGCCTTCTCGTCGACGGCCTTCACCGTCGCATTGAAGGCGCCCCGCCCTTGCTTGTAGCGCACCTCCTGTCCCACCGCGAAGGAGACGGACGCCTCGGGGCTGGGGCTGGGACTGGGGGCTGCGACCGTAGCGGTGCGCCCCGCCGCGCGCGGGCGCCCGCGGCTCTTCTGGGGCGCAGGCCCGGCCCGCGTGGGCTTCGGCGCGGACTCCTCCCTCGCCCACTTCCGCACTGGCACCGAGGGCGTGCGCTTCGGCGTGGACGCGGGCGCGGGTGTGCGCTTCGACGCGGGAGGCGGCACGGGCGCGCGCGGCGGCGCGGACGCCGCGCGAGCCGAACCGGACTCAATGCCCAGGAATTGAGCAACCTTCCCCAGCAGCTCCACCTGCCGCTCCAGCAGCTCCACCTGCCGGCCCATCGTCTTCTCCACCGCCTCCGCTACCGCAGCCTGGATGATGCCCTTCATGTCGCTCTGCATGTGTCTTCGCTCACTTTCCGCGCGGGGCGTACAGCCCGCGCACTCTCAACGCGGACAACAATTCAGCCTCTTGCACTCACGCTACACCAAGGAGTCCAGGCATCCGGACTCCCGTCTCAGAATGAAGCCTTCACCTCTCTCCAGCGCTCACGCTGCGATTCCCACGTCCCCGCGTGTGCAATGGCCCGAAGGCCCCGCTCGCTGAGGGGCTCCTCTCCCTCCACTGCCTCAAGGAACAGCACCTCCTCCTGGATGTCAGGCGCCAGCAGCAGCAAGTCCAGCAGGTGCGTCACGCGCGCTCGGGTAAAGCCGAGTTGACCTGCGACGTCCGCTGCGCTCGCCACGAGGCCCCGCGCAATGGCCGACTCCACATGGTGCGCCAAGGCCAACATTCGCGCGGCGTGTGCTGGCCGTCGTGCCGCCTCTCGCGGCGGGGGTGGTGCCCCCCCTCGGAGGCGTACCTTCGCGCGACGCACGCGGTGGAAGTGCGCGCTGACGAGGCCGGCCTCCGCCGGCTGGGACTCAGGGCTCGCGCTCACGCCGCCACCTCCTGGTGCCTATTTGCTGCGCCCTCACCCGCGTGAGCCATATGCACGTCGACCTGGCCCGTCGCCTCGTTCACCACCACCCGGCCAACGAGGGCCCGCAGCAGACGCCCCCGATTCGTGGAGGAGAGGGCGTCCCACACCGCATCGAATTTCCCCAGGGCCTGGGCCACCCACGCAGCCTCCACCTTCTCCCCCTCAATGGCGTCCAGGGCGCGCTCAACCTCCGCCAGCCGCTTCCTCATGCCGGCGACCTCCTCTTCCGCGGCCGTCAGCTTCTCCTCGACGAGGCGCCGGGCTGGGCCCTCCAGCTTGGAGAGGGAGTCCACCCACTTCCTCGACTCCCCAGCACGCTTGGCCAAGTCCCTCGGCAACTGCGCGCGCTCGGCGCGCAGTGCCTGGTGCTTCTCCTCCAACCGCGCAGTGAGGCGGGCATGCACCTGGGCGGCGAAGCCGTCACCTACCGAAACCTCCCGGAGCTGCGTGACGACGAAGTCTTCCAGGGCGGCTGCCGGAAGGGGCGCGGCCCGGCATCCTTCCTTCCCCTGCTTGTCCCGGGTGACGCAGCGGTAGTAGCGGTACTCGCGCTCGCCCTTGCGCGTGCTGCCGGGCGTCATCGCCTCGCCGCACAGGCCGCAGCGCAGCAGCCCTCGCAGCACGTAGTCGGGGTTGCGCCCGTGGTACTGAATGCCGGGGCCCTCCAGCATGTCCTGCACCCGGTGGAAGGTGGCCCTGTCTACGAGCGCCGGGTGCTCGCCCGGGTGCATCTCGTCGCCATACGGCACGAAGCCCGCGTACAGGGGACTGCGCAAGAGGCGCAGCACGTCCTGCGTCGTCCACTTCCGCGCCGCGCGCGTGGCGCCACTCTGCGCCTCGTACCGCTTCGTCGTGCGCCCCTTCTCGTTGAGGAGGCGCGCCACCGCCGAGGCCTGCTGGTGCTGGAGGTACAACTCGAAGGCCTCCCGCACCACCACCGCCTCGTACTCGTTCACCACGAGGCGCTTCTCCTTCACCTCGTAGCCCAGCGGCGCGCGACCTCCCGTCCACTTCCCCTTCCGGCGCGCGGCGGCCACCTTGTCCCTCGTCCGCTCGCTAATCATCTCCCGCTCGAACTCGGCGAAGGACATCAGCATGTTGAGGGTGAGGCGCCCCATGGCGTCCGCCGTGCTGAAGTTCTGCGTCACCGAGACGAAGGAGGCGCCCGCCGCGTTGAAGCGCTCCATGACGCGCGCGAAGTCGAGGAGGCTGCGGGAGAGGCGGTCCACCTTGTACACCACCACCACGTCCACCCAGCCCGCGTCCACGTCCTGCATCAGTCGCTGGAAGGCGGGCCGCTCCATGTTCGCGCCGGTGAAGCCGCCGTCGTCGTAGCTCTCATCCACCAGCACCCAGCCGGGCTGGCGCTGCACATAGGCGACACAGGACTCTCGCTGGGCGTCCAGCGAGTTGAACTCCATCTCCAGGCCCGCCGCCGTGGACTTGCGCGTGTAGACGGCGCAGCGCTTCGCGTCCGAGGGCGCTGGCTTGCTCTTCCTCATTTCCCCTCCGTCCCGGCTGGCGTTGTCGGATGCACTGGCTCGGCGCTCGTGGACTCCTTCTGCCCGGCGAGTTGCTCCGCCATGGCCACCAGTCGCTCCATGTTGTCGTTGAGGCGCTTCAGCTCACGGACGAGCGCCGGCATCGTCCCCTCGTAGAAGCGCTGCCCCATGTGCGTCTGAAAGAAGGCGGGGCCGCTCATGACTTCACCGCCTTGGAGCCGCCGGCCTTGAGACCGAAGAAGGTGAAGCCATTCCAGGCCGTGCCCGTAATGAGTTTGGCCACGCTGGAGAGGCTGCGGTGGAGCTGGCCCTCGAATTCAATGCCGTCCTCGCGCACCGTCACCCGGTGCTGCGCGCCCTTGAACACGCGCGTCAGCACCGTGCCCGGCGGAGGCAGGCGCGCGTCGCGTCCGTCCGCAGCGGGTGCGCGCACGTCGGCAGGGACTGAAGGAGGCGGCGCGGAGGGCTTCGTCTCCTCCACCTGCCGCATCCTCCAACGCTCGGGCAGCTTGTCGCCCAATTCCGAGATGCGTGTGACAGCGCGAGCGGAGAGGCTCCCTTCGGCCAACTCCTGAATCCGGAAGGCCATGCGCTTCTTCAGGTAGTCCCGGTTCCGGCTGCGCGTGGGCTCGCCGTACAGCTCCAGGTACTTCGCCGCCAAATCGGGCACGGACATGCTGGCCAGAGCGGCCAGTTGCTGTGGCACGTCCGCCAACTGCGTGCGCGCGACACGTGCAGTCCCCTTCTTCGCCATGGTGGTTTCTCCTTCGTCCGGGGCGGCACGCCCTCGGGCGAAAGCCATGGACGCTCTGTCCCCAGAAGAAGACAAGTCGAGAGTCTGCGGCTCAGCCATGCGCGCTCTCCTCCGCGCTCCACGCGGGCGCCTGTCGTTGCGGCTGCGCATGTCGACGCAGCCACAGTTCCCAGAGGGCCTCGGACAGCACGTCCACTGCATCCTCGCGGCGTTGCCGCACGGGGACTGGCCGCTCAGCCGCTACGCCCACGGGTCGACTTCCGTCGTCTCCTCGGGAGTCGAGGCCGTGTTCACCTCCGGCTCGCCCGCCAGTTTCTGGAGTGCGTACATCGTCCGCTTCTTGCGGTCCTGGTTCCTCACCACCACCCGCAAGTCGCCAAAGACTCTGTCCCTCGCCGTCTGCAGCGCACGGCCCAGGCGGCTCTGCTGCGAGCGGGGGCCGCCCTCGCCTCGCACCTGCAGCATCAGCTCGTCCTTCTCGCACAGCTCGTTGAGGCTGGAGACGAGCACCTCCTCCGCGCCGTGCGCCGCCCACCAGGCCTGCACGAATTCACGCCAGGACTCCCCCTCGACGTCCGCATTCGCATAAAGCTCGTCGAGGTTGCCGAGGAAGCCCTCCACTCCAGCCACCTTGAGGAGGCCGCCCATGACGGCCGCCCAGTGCTCGAAGGAGCCCAGCCGCTCTTTCCCCAGGGGCCTCCCCGCGGCAATCCACGCCTGCACGAGCGTCAGGGCCGCGCGCACCAATTCGCTCCGGTGCTCCTTCACCCAAGGAATAATCGGGTCATGCTTGAAGTCTGTCCGCGTCCAGGCCCTGTCCAGCTTGGGGTCGAGGCGGATGCGCACGGAGCGACGGGCAATGTCCTTTGAGAGCCTCGGGTTGTTGCCGGTGAGCATCCACATGGCGGCATTGGGCAGCGTCAGCTTCTGCGTCTTGCCCAGGAGTCGGTCCGTCCAGGACGTACTCGTCAGCATGGCGGCGAGGGCCGCGGAGGAGAGCGTCGCCTTCTCATTGGCGTTGTCGAGGAGGATGAGGGGGCGCGCCAGGGCGAGCTCGGCGGTGAGCGTCTTTCGAATCTCCTCTTCATTCTCAGGCAAGGTGCCAATGGCGCACGCCCGCCCCGTCACCACCCACGAGACGAGGTTGCACAACAGGCCCTTGCCGGAGCCGACAGCGGGCGCCTCCACGACGTGGAGAGGGGTGCAGCCCTCAATCATCCGCCGGACGAAGGGCAGGAGGACGGCGGCGAGGGCATGTGCCTTGTCGCTGGGGTGGGCGAAGGGGAAGTCCACGAAGACGTCGTCAAAGAAGAGGGCCCGTGCGGCTGCAACCTCCTCGGGTGTCGGCCGCTCGGGCACGTCGCCGAGGTGGAGGGCGGGGGTGGGCTCCAGCCAGAGTCTGTCCTCCCGGTGCAGTCCGGGCGTCAGGAGGAGCTTCCCGTCCTGGCCGAATACCGGCGTCGTAATGACGGCCTCCACGGGAGGGAGGCCCGGAGGCGGGTACGCGAGGAAGTCTCGCGCGACGTCCTTCGGCGGGAAGACGGAGTGCGGCCTGCCCTCGACTTCCGCTACCCACGTCGCCTCCCGAAGGAGGACTCCGTAGACGGCGGCCTCCGTCATCTCCGCGAGAATGGGCGCCTCCTTCTCTGGCTGCGCGAGCTGCGCGAGGGCGGTGCCTCGCACGAAGAGTGGCGCAGCTTCACTGGCGAAGCCCTGGGTGCTGGCGGCCCGCATGCGGCGCTCATTCGCCTGCACCACGGCTTGGCGTGCCTCGGTGACAATGGCCCAGAGTTGGCGGTTGCCCACGTTGATTTCCGGGCACTCGGCGGAGGCACGGCGCTGCGCCGTGGCCTCAGCCTCCTTCTGCGCCACCACCCCCTTGAGGTTGGCGTTGAGGGCCCGCCTCCGGAGGCCAAACTTCGCCGAAATGGCCTCCAGCACGACGTCGGCCCGCACGGCGGTGCACGTCTGCAGTGAGGCCAGGAGGGGCGCCAGCGCCTTGTCCAAGTCGGCCTTGGGCGCATTCTCTGGAATGCCGTCCAGCAGGTACTCCGGGTAGCCCCTCGCGCGGCCGAGGACTTCGTGGAGCGCCGCGGCGCCGTGCGTCGTCACAAGCGCGTTGACGTCCACCTTCTCGGTGTCCTGCGGACGTGGAAGCAAGGCAATGCACGCCTCGCGCCCCTCGGCCCAGAGGGCCGCGGCAGTCTCCCGCGCGCCCGCCTCTCCGGCGCCGCTGGCCTCGGCGTCATTGCAAATGACGACGCGCCTGGCGTCGCGAGTGAGTCTCAGCAGCCGGGGAATGTCCTGCTTGCGAAAGCGCGTCGTGGCCGGAGAGAGGCAAGCAATGCCCGCCTGCATGGCGCTGATGCAGTCGGTGACGCCCTCGGTAATCAGCAGCGTGTCGGCCTTGCGTGCCGCGTCCTCGTTGTAGAAGTAGTCGTTGCGGACGGTGGGCGAGACGTAGGGGTGCCGCTCCGAGTGAGTGAGGAGCTTCTTGTACTTGGCCTCCTCCCTCGTGTGTTGCGTCGCCCGGGCGATGAAGTAGACGACGCGGCCCCCCTTCCAGTACGGGAAGACGAGGCGCTCCCGGAAGAAGTCCTCGACGCGGCCGCCCGGCAGTTGGACGAAGAGTCCCGTCTTGAGGGCCGCCTCGCGGCTCGCGCCCAACGCCTCACGCAGGTGCGCGAAGAGGCCGCCGTCGGCCCACCCCAGCTTGAGGTTGTCCACCACCTCGTCGGTGAAGCCGTAGTGCTGGTTGAAGGACTCCTCGCGGAGTTTCGCGGGCAGGCGGCGGTGGTAGTAGTCGGCGGCGGCCGTGAGGAGTCTCTCGACATCGCGGCGCTCCACCAGCGCCTCGAGCTCACGCGCGTGGGACTCGTCATGGGGAGAGGGAGGAGAAATACCGACGCGCTCGGCCAGCCGGAATACCGCCTCCTTGAAGCCAACCTTCTCCCTCTCCTGGACGAAGTTGAAGACGTCGCCCCCCAGGCTGCCGCCGTTGGAGAAGTCGCGCCACGTCTGAGTGGTGGGCCACACCACGAAGGAGGGCGTCTTCTCCGGATGAAAGGGTGAGAGTCCCTTGAGGGTGCTGCCCGAAGGGCGCAACTCGACGTGGGCCCCGACGACGTCGGTGATGTCCGAGCGGCTCCGCACCTGCTCCACAAAGGCGCGAAAGCTCATGGGGCCTGCACCTTGGGGCTGTGCCTCGTCGCCGCGGCGTCCGGCCCTCGGCGCACGGCAGGTTGGCACGCACGTCCCGCCAGCCTGGCGCCGAGGCGCCGCTGCGCAATGACTGTTGGGAGGCTGAGGGCACGAGAGGCAGCGCGCCCCTCGTCCCCACGGCGCGCGGAGAAGGAGTCCTGCATGGGTTGCTTTCCGGGGACGTGTGGACGGGCTGACTCGCAGCACGCCCTCGCTTGGCGGCTCAACTCACCTCGGGCTGGCGCTCAGCAGTTTCGTTCCCAAAACGCCTGGTACTCGACTGCAACCTCTTCGACGAAGGTTTGCCACTCCTCGCCGCGCATGGCTGACACGTCCCCAACCTGCTGCATTCCGAGGTAGTGGTGGAGGAGGCGCTCCACCCTCTTGCGCGGCATGGTTTTCAGGACGTCAGAGAGGTACTGCACGAGGCGCGCGTTGGGCCGCCTTGCGCCCGCCTCGCCGCGGCGCGCCGCTTCGGCTTGCGTCGACGCGTCCACCCGGAGCTTCGCCAAGTCGTGAAGCGGCAGCCTCTGGAAGGCCTGCTGCTGCTCCGGGGACAGGCGGCGCTCGGGCTGCAGGGAGTAGCGCGTCTGCCACCAGTCCTTCGCAGCCCCGTGACGTTGGACTTCAACCGCCCACGTCTCAAGCCCAAACGCGTGCCGCATGCGCAGGACTTCCTTGAAGGAGGCAATCCCGTACTCCAGCACCTTCACCTCGCGCGTCTCGAAGAGGGCGACGTTGTGGGTGAATCGCAGCACGGGCTTGTGTCCCTCCACCTTCAGCCTCCGGGTGAAGGGGACGAACTTGTTGTCGATGAAAGCCACGTCGCGCGGGTGCGGCTCCCCGAGGAAGACGACGACGGCGCTGTCGCCGTCATACTCCAGCTTCAGCCAGGCGTCCCCGGCCTCCTTGGGCTGCTTCGCCAACTCCTGCGTGCGGCAGTCCTCCCTCGAGGGCTGCGCTGGGTTAGGGCTGGGCGTCTGGGTGAATGGCCTGGGGGAGTCGCTCTCGTCACGCATGCGTGCCTCGGGGCCGGAGGAGGTTGTGGCCGCCGCTGCTGAGGGGGCCGCTCCGTCCCTGCAGAGACAAAGGCTCGGTGCCCGCAATCGGGGACATGCCGACGCGCACGAATTTCCACCGGGGCCTTCGACTCGCCAGGTACTCAGGTTTTACTGGAGTCCTGGTGGATTGCCCCGCCTCCGGCAGCACCATGAGGAGGCCGCAGCGGGCCATCCAGCATGGAGGGGCGCTCCTTCATGAGGGCTGCGATGGCCTCTGCTGGACGGGCCTCATGCCCCTCTGCCTCGGACACGGGCGGAGTTCCCACCTCCTCCATTCGGACGCCCACGCTGCGCTCCAAAGGAAGAGGCCACGAGCACTCCACGAGGGGCTGGCCATGACTGCTCGGAACGATTGAGGAGTGCGTGGGCGAGGCAACCTTCGCGCCGAAGGGCGCGGACCGCTGTCTCCGCAGAAGCAGCTCTCGCTCGCACCAGGGCAACCCCAGCAGACGCATAGGGTGGTGCTCACTGGTGACGCGCAACCGGCGGTCCCAGTCCCCGCACGACAGGGGGCAGCCAGGACAATGAAGGCGGGGAACAGGAGAGTGAGTGGCCTCACTACCTACATTTCCCCCTCCGACTCTCGCATTCCTGCCGGACTGCCGGACTTCATGCCGGACTTCCCCTGCAGAAGTCCGGCACCAAAAACTGTAGTAACTACGAGAGGTTAGGCTCTCCTGCCGGACTTGCCGGACTTCCTCCCCCGTCCCTCCCCTTTACGGGGAAATATTTTCTGCGCGCTTCCCTCCCAAATTATTTTCCCTCGCGTACGTAAAAGTGGCTTTGAAGTCCGGCAAGTCCGGCAGAGTGACTCAACCCCATGAAGTTGTTACGGAAATTGCTGCCGGACTTCATGCCGGACTTCTGCCGGACTTTGGAGAAGTCCGGCAACTGAAGTCGGGGGCGGTGCCCTGCTTCAACTGGAGGTAGAGAGCGCATGGGTGTGACCTCGGCACATCCGGCTGCCCTGCCCTGGTTGCTGGATGCCAGGGACCGGCTCAACGGACTGCGTCCGGGTCGGCAAAACGGACCGCGACTTCTGCACTCTCAGGACTGGCCGCGTGCGCCCTGCTGCTCTTCGCCTGCACGCGGAAGGCGGGGCACGGACGAGAATCCGGCGAAGCTGCCCCTTGGCCCGCCTGAGCACCCGGGCTGCTTGAGCGGCAGAGAGGGTCTCCGATTCGCGCAGGTGACCCACGAGGATAGGGCGGCCTATGACAGCTCGAAGGCGCGGCTGTCTCGGCGGCTGAGCGAAGCCCGAAGCTGTTCGTCCAGGTTGGTCCAGGGCCAGCAAAACTCCCGCGCTCGGGGTAGTTCCCCTCCGACAGGCGCCCTCCCCCGCCGCCCCCGACTGAGAGCGCCCTCCGATAAGTGAACGCGGACACTTTCGCGTTCAGTTTCGCCGTTCACTTTCTCCGAGCCAGGCCGCGCCCGTTCACTTTCCCCGTGGAGCTCCGGCCTGGCACGCGGATGCACACGCCTGGCGCCACTGCCCCCGTCGTTTCGCGAAGTTAGGGCAGGCAGCCACCAGGTGCTCGAGCGCCGCGGTATTACTCCGGGCCTTAACTCGGGCCCGGAACCACACTTCGTCCAGAGGGCCGGACTCCTGCGCGCCGTTCACTTTCCTGGCCCGTTTGCCCGTTCCCCGCCGAAGCCCCGCTGGCCGCCACCTGGCGCGAGCCCCCGGGCAACCCCGCGCGCCGCGCCTGTCGCCGCGTGACGCCCCTTTCGTGCGCGCGTGTCCCCGCCCGCTTCGGGCCGCAGGCCTTTGCCCTCCTCGTGAGCCCCACGAGCCCCCGAGCTGCCCTCGAAGCCCCGGCCCTCCGCCCCGCGCGCACCTGGGCGCGCGTGCCGTTACCAGGGCCGAGCCGAATGGCCGGAAACAGGTAAAGGCGGCCATTCGGCGTCACCGCCCCGTCGCTGTTTCGCGCGCTTACGAGGCCCCCTGGTGGGCCGAAGCGCCGAGGCCAATGGCCGCTTTCCGCTGGTTGGCGCCACCTGCTGCCCACCACGCGCCCCTGCCATTCCCCAGTCAGCAGCACTGCCTGCCCGGCCGGGTGTCCCCTTGCCTACCGACGACGTCAGCACGCCTACCCCGCCTACCCACGACGCCAAGGTGGGGGGTGGTGTGTTTTTTCGTGGAGACGGTCTCGCCGGGGTGTGTACCTGGGGCCCTTTTTGAGGGAGTCACCTCCCAGAAAGTGAACACCCCGCCCCTGTTCATTTGCACTCGGTAAGTGAACGGCACGGGGTGTTCACTTTCGCCGGCTGCGCCTGCGCCTCGCGCAGTCCGCGCGGGCCCGGAGCACGGCCACCCCTCACCGCCTCCGCGCGGCACCACGGCCCAACCAGGGGCTCTCGCGGGCGCTCAGCGCGGAGGCGGCGCGCCCCATCAGCAGGGCAAGTCGTTCGTCACGCGCACCAGCTCGTCATCCGAGGGGTGCGTGTAGATGACGGTGGAGTCGATGCTTCGCTGCCGCGCGAACTTCTGAGTGAGGCGGATGTCCTTCGTCCGTCGGTACACCCCGGTGCATGCGGTGTGGCGCACGGCGTGGAAGTTCAGGTGCCGCTCCAGGCCCGCGCGCGCCTGCCACACCGCGAAGCCGTGGCGCACCTGCCGCGTGGACAGGCGCAGCCCCTTGCGGCTCAGGAAGAGCGGCGCCTGGGGCCCCACGCCGTGCCCCTGCGCGCGCTTGAGGCGCAGCAACTTCTCCAGCTTCGCGCGCACCGTGTCCGAGAGGACAACCTCCTGGGGGCGCGGGTGCCGGCGGCAGCCCTTGAAGACGTGCAACAGCACGTGCCGGCGTGCGCGCCCGCGCTCGTCGAAGACGTCCCCGACGTTGAGGGCCACCAGTTCGTGCTCACGCAGGCCCGAGGCCAGCGCGAGGCTGTAGAGGCAATGGTCCCTGAATCCCTCCTTGTGCTCCCCCGTGGCGCGCAGCAGCCGCGCCACCTCCTTCTCCGTGAGAGTGCGGGGTGCTCGGACGACAGCGGCATAGGCAGACATGGCGACTCCTTCGTGAAGAGGACGCGGCCATGCACGCTCTGTCGCCCCAACAAGACAAGTCATTAACCCCGCTGCGCATTCTTGAGCCGAGCCCCGCGCGGCCTCGGCCGTCCCCCGAGAGGAGTCGCTGTGCATCCGCTGGCCGATTTCAACTTCGAGGCACACCGCATCCGTGTCTCCCTGGACGAGCGGCACGAGCCATGGTTCGTTGCCGCAGACATCTGCGCGACCCTCACCATACCGAGCGGACATGACGCCTCAGGGACGACGAAAAGGGTCTGCGTACTGCGCAGCCCCCTGGCAGCCCGCAGGAGTTCAACTGTCTTCGTGTCCATTCCAAGGCGATCGGGAACTGTCCGATTGAAGTAAAAGCTACGCTAGGTCCGAGCAGCGACACCCGCAGCCTCCTGTGTTGTTCTCCTGAAATCTTCACCATACACTGCGGGCACAGCGGAAGGACCCCACCCCCGGAGCAGGGCATGGCCGAAGACGCGATCCTCACGCTCAAGGAGGTCATCAAATACCTCAAGCTCACCGAGCGGCCCCTCTATCAGCTGTCGCAGGAGGATCGGTTTCCGGGGTTCAAGTTCGGAGACTCGTGGCGTTTTCGGCTTCGGGATATCGAGGCCTGGATTGATGCCCAAACGGCCGAGGTCCAGCGTGATGGGAGACGCCAGTGAGGAAGCCAATCGCTCCGGATCACCAGCAGGGCTTCGCCTTCGCATCAGACGACCGGAGAGAGGCTGCCGCTGACAACGTGGACAATGCCCCTGGACCAGCGGCAGGAGATCCGGTCAGCGAAGGCTGGCCTGCCGATCTCACGCGTCGGCTTCGCGTTCTTCTTCACACGCTGCCGTTGGACGGTCTGCGCCGCAGCGACGCAATCCGCGACGCGGAACTCAGACACTACGACAGCCTGGCGCTCGCGCTCCGAGTACTGGACGTCGTGATCGATCGGCTCGGCCTGGAGGCAGAGTCGGATCGTGAGGCGGTGACGCGGGTCCTTCGGCCCGTCCTTTCCGCGATGGATGCCGCGGCTGGCGTCGATCCCTCGCCAGAGCGTCACGAGCGGATGCTTGACAAGCTGCTCGGAGGCCTCCGCAACGATGGCGACGCACGCCGTCCGTTCCGCGAGGAGTACACCTCTGTCAACGGCGCGGGCGCGGCGCTGAGGCACGCGCTCGAATTCCGACTCGTCTTCGACGCATTCCATCCCTCGGGTCGCACGGTTCTTCGGCCATCGGCCGAGGCCTGTAACCTCTACCTACGCCTACTCGACCTCGACGTTGAAGACGCGCAAGCAGCTGCCGAGGCCGTCGTGGAATCGCAGCTCGCGCGAGGCCGCTTCGAGGAGGCCGTCCACTCGGCGCGGCAGGCGCGGATCCAGTCCGTGCGCTTCCGGGACAAAGTCCTGCAGATCCTCCGCGACACACGTCGGGACGTCGATCGTGTAGACTGGAAGGTCGAGGTCCCCCGAATCCTGAACGAGTCGCTAGCTCATCTTGAGCGCCGCTTCGCGGTCGAACGTGGCATCTTGGGGGCGGCGGACGAGCGGCTGGAGGTTATGCCCGACGAGGAAGCGAGCTCTCGCCGTGCCGTCGCTCAGGTTGCGAACCTGACGCGTGACTGCCTACTCCGACACACCGAGCTGCACGAGCAGTTGCTCGGAGCTCACAATGTCTTTCTCGACGCCCAGGCTCGCCAAGCGTTCGCGCCGAAACCATCCCGTCCACTTCCACATCTCGCCGACGACGTCCTTGAGCCACTCTTGCGGATGCCGATCACTCGCGCTGTTCAGCTCCTCGACCGCGCCTTTCCCCTGTTCGTAGGCACACACCTTCCGGTGCTCGCCTCGCTCGAGGGGCTCGTCACGTGGATGCTTCAGCCACGGCGACCGCAACCTCGACAGGACATCGACGTCGAGCCCGTCGACGCAGCCGACCTGGATTCCGAGCTCCGACGATATCCACCTGAGGTGCGCGCGGCCGCGGCGGACTTCCTGAACGGCGACGGTGGCGAGGTCAGGCTCTCCGAAGTGCTGTCCAGGGCTCGTGCATCCGGTGCTTCGAACGCAGTCCTGGAAGTAATGGCGCTCCTCGTGCTGCAAGGCTTTTCGACCGAAGACCGCGACACCGCGCACGTCGCCGCAGAACCCATTGCTGGGGCCCAGCTCGAGGATCCGCTGCTCTATGGGGACGACCTACTCGTAAGCGCCGCTCGGAGGTCAGCGTGATGACGGCTCGTGATTCCGTGTGGCACGCAGGCCGGCTCGTTCAATGGGGCCTGAGACCGCTCGCACGTCCTGCCCAGGAAGCAGAGTATCGCGAACTCGTCGAGCACTACTTTGACGACAGCGCCTTTCGAACCACCGTGCGTGAACTCGCAGACGGCCTCGGGTTGCACGTGCTCGACGTCAGCGAACACGGCGTCGTGCTTGCGCCAATGGACGACTCCATCTTCGCGCTCAAGCCTGCGGACTTTCGCCCGGGCAGCTCGAAGGTCGACGATCGCCTTCTCGATGGACTTGCGCAGATCGCCATCGCCGCTACCGTGTTTCCGGTGAGCGTCAAGGTAGATGTCGCGTGAAAGGATTCAACCGATGCGCTTCAACTCCTGCACTGCCGGGGTGAGGTGCGGAGAGGGGCCGAGGCGGACGGGGCCCGCGGGCGTCCAGTCGCGCGTGT
>NZ_JABXEO010000010.1:0-146730 GCF_013372585.1 Myxococcus sp. AM010 | reverse complement strand
CTCCCTCTCCCCTCCGACGACGCCCACCCCTCTCTTCCTCCCCAGGGCCACGTCGAGGAGCTCCTCGCTCAACTCTTCTGTCAGGTCCTCGGCCTCTCCTCCCTCTCTCGCCACGACGACTTCTTCTCTCTCGGCGGACACTCCCTCAGCGCCACCCGCCTCGCCGCTCGCATCCGCTCCTCCTTCGGCGTCGAGCTTCCTCTCGCCTCCCTCTTCTCCTCTCCCTCCGTCGCCGCACTGGCGCAGGTGATCGGCACGGCGGCGCAGGCCCAGGACGTCTTGCGGCCCGCGAGCCCCAGGCCGTCGCGCTTCCCCGCGTCGCTGGTCCAGGAGCGCCTGTGGTACGCGCTCCAGCTCCCGGATGCTCCGCCCTACGTGGTGCAGGTGTCCCTCGTTCTCGAAGGCGCGCTCGACGCGACGAAGCTCGAAGCCGCCCTCGAAACCGTGCTGGAGCACAACGAGACCCTGCGAACGACCTTCCACCTGGAAGCCGACCGCGTCATCGCCCAGGTGCACGGCCCACGGCGTCCGGTCCTCTCGCGAACGGACCTGTCACACCTGTCGCTTGAAGAGGCGCAGCACACCGCGCGCGCCGCCGCCACGCGAGAGGCCCAGCGGCACTTCGACGTTCAGCAAGGCCCGCTCTATCGCTTCGAGTTGGTCCAGCTCGACACGACGGGGCTGCGGCATGCCTTCATCGCCTCGCTCAGCCACCTCGTCACGGATGGCGTGGGCACGCAGGCGTTCATGGAGGAGCTGGTCGCGGCGTATCGAGCGGCTCGCACCGGCGCGCCCGCGCCGCTCCCGCCCGACATCCAGTACGGCGACTTCGCGCTCTGGCAACGCAGCCCGGAGCACCAGCGCCAGGTGGACGCGAGCCTCGAGTCCTGGAAGCAGGCCCTGGCCCACGCGCCGCCGGTGCTGGACCTGCCCACCGACTTCCCGCGCCGCGCTCCCGCGCTCAACGCGAACATGCGCCCCACGCGGCTGACGCTCGCCTCCGGAGACATGAGCGCGCTGGAGGCGCTCGCGCGCCAGGAGGGCGTCTCCACCTTCACCGCGACGCTCGCGCTGACGCAGGCCTGGCTCCACCGCCTGAGCGCCCAGTCGCACGTCGTCGTGGCTTCACCATCCTCCGGGCGCACCCTGCCGCAGACGGAGCACCGGGTGGGCTACTTCGCGAACATCCTGCCCCTGTGCACCGATGTCTCCGGACAGCCCTCCTTCCGGGAGCTGCTCCGCCGCGCCCACGGCGTGGTGCTGCACGCCACCACCCACCAGGAGGTCCCCTTCAAGCGCATCGCGGACGCCGTGCAGCCCGACGCCAGCCGCACCGCGCCGCTCCTGGCGCAGGCCCTTCTTGTCCTGGACCGCTTCTCCCGCCCGTCCTTCGAGGGACTCTCCGCGTCGGAGCTGCTCGGCGACAGCGTCATCCCCGCCTACGACGTGGTGCTCAGCCTGGTGGAGCACCCCGGAGGGGGCATGGAGGGGCTGCTCGCCACCGACAGCGCCCTCTTCACCCCCGCGACGTCCAGCCGCATGGCCCAGGCCTTCGAGCACCTGCTGTCTCAGGCCGTGCGTGCCCCGGACGCGCCCCTGTCCCGGCTGCCCTTGCTCTCGGCGGAGCAGCAGGCGCAGGTGCTGTCAGCCCTCTCGGGTGGACCACAGGACGTGCCCGCCGGCACCTGCATCCACACCTTCTTCGAGGCCCAGGTGCACCGCACGCCGAGCGCGCCCGCGGTGGCCCATGACGCGACGACCTGGAGCTACGCGGAGCTGAATGCCCGCGCCAACCTGCTGGCGCGGTACCTGCTGGAACACGGCTTGCGTCCCGAGGAGCGGGTGGCCCTCGTGATGGAGCCTTCCGCGCAGGGAATGGCCGCGCTGCTGGGCATCCTCAAGGCGGGAGGCACCTACGTGCCGCTGGACGCCAACTGGCCCGAGCCCCGCAAGCGCGCCGTGCTGGAGCGCGCCGGCGTTCGCAGGCTGTGGGTGGACGCGGAGGCCCTGGCCGCGCACCAGGGGCTCGTGCCCCACGTGGAGGTGCCGCTCCAGCCCGAGCACGTGGCGGAGGACCTGGAGCCCGGACCGCGCGCGGTGGCGGACACGCAGCTCGCCTACATCGTCTTCACCTCCGGCTCCACGGGCGAGCCCAAGGGGGTGATGGTGGAGCACCGCTCGGTGGTCAACCACAACCTCGCCATGGCCGCGCGCTTCGGCCTGCGGCCCGGGGACCGGATGCTCCAGTTCGCGCCGCTGAGCTTCGACGCCGCGGCGGAGGACCTCTACCCGCCGCTCGCGGTGGGCGCCACGGTGGTGATGCGCAGCGGGCTGGTGCCCGCGCACGCGATGACGCCGTACCTGGAGGAGACGGACATCACCCTCATCAGCCTGCCGCCCACGTACATCGAGGAGTGGATCCGCCAGATGGAGGCCCTGGGGCAGCGGGTGCCCGCGCGGCTGCGGCTGCTGGCGCCTGGCGGTGACGTCCTCAAGCGCGAGACATACGAGGCCTGGGTGCGCGTGGGCGGCGGCCATGCCCCGTGGCTCAACGTCTACGGCCCCACCGAGTGCACGATTACCTCCGCCACGTGTGACATCCCCGGCGCGGAAGGCGTGGGCACCGACGCCACGTTCCCCATTGGCCGTCCGATTCCGCGCGTGCGCTTCTACCTCCTGGACGAACACCTGACGCCGGTGCTGCCGGGTCTGCCTGGGCGCGTGTACATCGGCGGCGCGGCGCTCTCACGGGGGTACCTGCGCGCGCCGGACCTGACGGCGGAGCGCTTCATCCCCGACCCGTTCGCCGCCGCGCCGGGCGCGCGCATGTACCACACGGGAGACCTGGCTCGGATGCTGCCAGATGGGCGCCTGCGCTTCCTGGGCCGCGCGGACCACCAGGTGAAGATTCGCGGCTTCCGCATCGAGCTTTCGGAAATCGAGGCCTGCCTGCGCCGCTTCCCGCGCGTGGAGGAGGCGGTGGTGCTGGCCCGCACCGCGTCCACGGGGCTCCAGCAGCTCGCCGCCTATGTCCAGGCGCCACCGGAGGCCGTGGCCGTCGAGGCGCTGCGCGGGCACGTGGCGGAGCAACTCCCGTCGTACATGATGCCCGCGGCCTTCGTCGTCATGGCGGCCCTGCCCGTCAACGCCAACGGCAAGGTGGACCGTCACGCCCTGCCGGACCCGGACGCGCACGCGGCGGCCACCCAGGCGCCGGAGCCCCCGGCGAACGCCACCACGGCCCTGGAGCTCCGCTCCACGCTGGAGATGCGGCTGTTGAACCTGTGGCGAGACGTCCTCAAGCAGCCTGGCCTGGGGCCCGACGACGACTTCTTCCAGCATGGCGGAGACTCCATCCTGGGCATGCGCCTGCTCGCGCGCATGGAGGAGGAGTTCGGCCTCCCGGTCCCCCTGGCCACCCTCTTCCAGTACCCCGTGCTGAAGGAGACCACCGACGCGCTCCGGGAGCTGCTGGAGCAGGGCCCGCCGCTCTCCAGCGTGGTGCGCCTGTCCGGGCCGGAGGCCCCCGCGGAGGCGCCCCGGCTCTTCCTCATGCACCCCGGAGATGGGGAGCTGCACTACTACCGCCACCTCGTGCCCCTGCTGTCGCCGCACCTGCGCTGCCACGGCCTGCAGGCGCCGGAGACGATGTCGCATCGCGGGTTCGACACCTTCGAGGCGCGCGTCGCCGCATACGCGGAGGACATCCGCGCCGTGCAGCCGCGCGGGCCCTACCTGCTCGCCGGCTTCTCGTTCGGTGGGTACCCCGCCTACGGCGTCGCCGCGGCGCTCGAGGCCGCGGGCGAGGAGGTGCGCATGCTCGCCCTCATCGACACCCTCACCGTCCGCGCGCTCAACGCCGTGGCGCCGCTGACGCTGCCGCCCGTGCTCCAGCTCGCGAAGACGTTCGAGGTGCTCGACGCGGCGCTGGAAGCGGAGCTCGCGGGCCTGCCGTCAGAGGGCGCGCAATGGGAGCGCGTGGCGGCCCGTGCCAGGGAGCGCGGCACCGTGGCGCCCCACTTCACCGGCACGGACCTGAAGCGCATGTGGCACCTGGCCGGAGAAATCCTCCCGCCGCAGGTGCGCACCTGGCGCGTGCCCGACGTGCGCGCGCGGCTGCTGCTCTTCCGGGCCGACGGCAACCCGTCGCTGGACGAGACGCTCGGCTGGAGCCAGGACGTCCCGCGCGAGCGCATCGACGTGGTGCCCCTGCCGGGTGGGCACTCGGGGGCCATCGAGCCCCCGACGGTGAGCGTGCTGGCGCGGTACCTGGTGGAGAAGGCGCTCGGTGAGGCGTAGCCGGCGCGGCTAGCGCAGGCGCCCCTCCAGCCACGACTTCGTGAAGAGGTTGGGGCTGAGGGGCGCCAGCTGCACGTCCTCGTAGCGGACCACCAGCTGCGTGCCCTCCTCCTCCTCCTGCTCGAAGACCTCGCGGTAGTGGATGATGGGCTGCTGGGTGACGGGGTCCTTGAGCTTCTGGTAGCTGCGGACCAGGTCCGTGCGGAGCACCCGCCCGGAGGGCGCATATCCGATGCGCTTGACGATGTTGAGGTCCGGGTCCAACCACAGCCGCAGGTGCGCGAAGCTCACCTCGGTGTCGGGCCGCGCGGACAGGTACACCTTGCGGTAGCGCGTGCCCTGGATGACCTCCTCCCCTTCGTCCACCGCGGTGTAGT
The DNA here is from genome assembly GCF_013372585.1 of Myxococcus sp. AM010. NCBI lineage: Bacteria > Pseudomonadati > Myxococcota > Myxococcia > Myxococcales > Myxococcaceae > Myxococcus > Myxococcus sp. AM010. Next base: position 142,054 of record NZ_JABXEO010000010.1, on the reverse strand, counting down.
CCTCCGACAGACGCGAGCGGTCGAAGTCCCCTTCGCAGGCGATGGTGCCCACGATGTTGGCGCGCCGCGTGGTGCGCTCCCAGTGGCCCAGCGCGGCGTTGTACTCCCACAGGTTCTTCCCGATGCGCAGGTAGCCGCCTCCCGCCAGGTTCCGCGGCTGGGTGATGACCATCAGGAAGTTCTGCGACGAGTCGCGGCGGTACACCTGCATCTCGATGAGCCGCTCGATGCCGTCCTTGCGCGTCTCGCGGATGCGGACCACGCCCCGGTAGTCGCTCTGCATGGACATGCGCTTGTCCACCTGGCGCACCAGTTCGTCCGCGGAGGGCTTTGCCTCCGTTGCCTCCTTTGCCTCCGCCGCGACAGCCAGCACGGGTAGCAGCAACAGCGCGAGGACGAACGAAGGCAGCGGGATTCGAGTGCGCATCAAAGGGAGTCCATGGCGGAGCGAGGAGAGAGGGAGGAAGCGCGAGCAGCAGGGATGATGGACGCCAACGTCGCCCCGACCGTGGCCAGGATGACGGCGGCCACCACGTGCCCGGGGCCCGGCGCCAGCGGGAGCGTGTCGCTGAAGAGGAAGCCGGACAGGGCCTCCGGGAGGGAAATCGCATCGCGGAGCAGGACACACACGCCCGTGGCCACGAGGGCGCCCAGGCCGGAGGACACCGCGCCCAGCAACATGCCCTCCAGCATGAACATGCCGACCACGGACCGGCGATGCATGCCCACCGCGCGCAGGGTGCCCACCTCGCGCGTCCGCTCCCGCACGGCGACGCTCAGGGAGACGAACAACCCCATCATCACCACCGCCAGGGTGATGGCGCCCACCAGCACCGTCAGCGCGGCCAGCCCCGCGGAGATGAAGCCGAGGAAGGCGGACTCGTCCTCCCACGTCGTCACGTCCACGCGCTGCCCCGCCCAGCCTTCGCGCAGCAGGGGTGACAGCTTGTCGCCGTAGGCCTCGCGCGCGGGCGGCAGCACGGTGAACCCCGCCTGGCGCAGCGAATCCCGGAGCTGGCCCGCCAGCCCGTCCACGTCCAGCATGTCACCGTCCGCGCCGGCGCAGGCCACCTGCAGCACGCCCGCGGAGCCGGGCCGGTAGCCGTCCAGCTCGCGCAGCGTCGCGTTGGAGACGAGGATACCCGCGCTCTCGCCCAGCAGGCCCGCGCGCTCGGTGATGGCCACCACCTCCACGTCGAGCGCGTTGCGCTGGCCCCCCACCGTCTGCGTGAAGAGCGTCGCCATGTCACCCAGGCGCACGTGGAGCCGCCCGGCCAGCTGCGTGGACAGGGCCACCGTGCGCGGCCGCGCCAGCGTCTCCAGCGCGCCGTCCTTCACCTTGAAGCGGCGCAGCGCGGCGCCCTCGCCCTCCACGTCCAGCGCCACCACGTAGGAGCGCACCCGGTGACGGCCCGCGCCCGCGGTGGCCTGTCCCCGCCCGCGCTCGCGCAGCAGGCAGCCGTCCGGAACCAGCGGCTCCACCACGGCCCGCACCCGCGCGGCGTCCCCCACCACCGGGGAGATGCTGTCGGGGTGGACCTTGAAGAAGCCTCCCACGTTCAGCTCACCGCTCAGGAACGTCGTCACGACGTCCTTCTGCGTCGCGGCGACGCCCGCGCTCAGGGACATCACCCCCACCAACACGCCGCTGGCGGCGGCGATGACGGCGAAGAGCAGCATCCCCTGCTCACGGCGGAGGAACAGGTTGCGCAACGCGATGCCAAGAAGGCCCCTCATCCGTCCATCTCCCGCAGGCGCATGGCCACCGCTGGCGTCACCGCGCTGCCGCGCCACGCCGGAATCCAGGTGGCGACCAGCACCACCAGCGTCACCCCCACGCCCACCACGGCCGCGTGCCATGCCGCCAGCTCCGGCCGGAGCACCGCGCCGCCCAGGAAGAACTGCAGCGCCTCGTCCCGCACCGCGATGCCGTCCGCGCCCAGGCCCCACAGCAGCGCCGCGCCCAGGCCATGGCCCAGCAGGCTCCCCACCGCGCCCAGCACCAGGCCCTCCAGCATCAGCCCGAAGAAGACGTCCCGGCGCTGCATGCCCACCGCGCGCAGGGTGCCCACCTCGCCGACCCGCTCACGGGCCAGCAGCAACAACGTGCCCGCCGACACGCCCAGCACGAACAGCCCCATCATCCCGCCGAGCGCCACCAGCAACACCTGCGTCATCCCCACCATGCCGGTGACGAAGCCGCCCACCTCACGCCAGTCCGCCGTCGCCAGGGGCACGCCCTTCGACTGGGCGAGCTGCTGGATGCGCTCCGCCACGGCGTCCGAATCGGCGTCCGGCGTGAGCACGAGCGCGGCGTGGAAGATGCCATCTTCCAGGTCCGCCGCATCGAAGGTGGGGGGCAACGACGCGCGCGCGAAGGTGGGCGCCGGCGCGTCCTCGGTGGGAGCCGCGGGCTCCACGTCGAGCATCCGCGGCGGGCTGAACGTGTCGAACGAAGGGGCTTCCTCCTTCGAATCCATGCCCACGGCGGCCAGCAACTGCTTCGCCTCCTCCATCTGCTCGCGCGTCATCCGTCCGGACAGGTGACGCACGGTGGCCAGGTCCAGGAGCGAGGCGCCGTTGGCCTGGCTGCCGTCCCCGCCCAGTCCCCGGAAGCGGTAGGTGCCCCAGACCTTCACTGCCACGCCCGGGTCGTTGTCCAGCGTGCCCTTGAGCACCAGCGTGTCACCCGGACGCACCCGGTACAGCGGCAGGTGGGGCGCCAGCGTGCCGTAGAACGCCTGGAAGCGCGCGTCGAAGTTGCCATCATCCAGCACCCAGAACTTCTCCAGCAGCGGCTCCAGCTCCCCGGGCTGCCCCAGCACCGCCTCCAGCGCGGCCCGCAGCGCCGTGGCCCGCTCCACGTCCAGGCGCGACAGCAGGTCGGGGATCTCCGCGAGGCTGCGCTCCACCTGCGTGCCCAGCCGCTCGTCGCCCGCGAAGGTCGCCCCGCGCTCGCGCTCGCGCTTCAGCTCGTCCAACCGGACGGCCATGGGCAGCTTGAAGGAGCGCTCATAGACGGCCTGCCCCAGCAGCAGCCCTCGCGTACCCCGGGGAGGCAGCTCTCCGGAGACGAGCTCGAAGCGGCCGAACGCCTTCGCGAAGCCGCCCAGGTCCGTGCCCACGTAGTCGAGGTACATGGACTCGCCTTCACCCACCTGCTTGGCCACCCGGTTCTCCAGGAACTCCAGCACCGGGAGGGGCTCGGCCACGAAGCGCGCCCAGAAGGACGGCGCCAGCGCCTGCTCCAGCGCGCGCGCGTCCTCCGCGCTTCCAGCGCTCTGGGAGAAGGCCTCATCGCGGCGACGCGAGTCCCTGGCGACGCGCTCGAGCGCGCGCCGGAGGTCGTCGGCCATGCGGCCCAGCCGCGCGTCTTTTTCGGCCGAGGCCGGCGCGCGCGCCACGTCGCGCACCGCGGCGAGCTTCTCATCCAGGTAGTTGCCGCGGAACACCCGGCCGGTCCCCACCTCCAGGGGAACGACGTCGCGCACGCCGTCCACGCCAAGCAGCAGCTCGCGGGTGCGAGCGTAGTCCGGCAGGGGCACCATCTCCGGAGCCCCGCCCGGCCCCAGCGACATCTGCGGCCCTTCGGCGGAGTTGGCATTGTAGACCTGGAGGTGGCCCGCCCCGCTCTCAATCATGCTGAGGCGGGTGCCGTCGTAGATGCTGCCGACCAGGGACAGCCCCAGCGTCAGCAGGGCCGCCATGCTGGCCGCGAGCAAGCCGACGAGCCAGCTCCGGGGACGGGAGCGCACGCTCTGCAGCGCGAAATGGAAAAGCATGAACCCCGAATCCTAAGGATTCGAGTCCCGCGAAAACAAGCGCCGCGCTCAAGGCGCCTGAATGACGCTGAGCAGCAGGGCCACCTGCGCATCGGTGAGCAGTGAAACATCGAGCTGTTCGGGGTCGACGAGATGCCGGATGTGTGCCGCGAGCCTCGCGACGGAGGCGTGCTCGAACAGCGCCGTCACGGGCAACCGCAAGCCGGTGCGCTCCTGGACGCGGGCCAGGACGCGGGTGGCCTGCAGCGAGCTGCCACCGAGCGTGAAGAAGTCCACGTGCGCGCCCACGTCATCCACGCCGAGCACGTCGCGGAAGGCCTCCGCCACCACGACCTCCAGCGGCCCCGCCGGGGTCCGCGCGCCGCCGCCCGACAGCATCGCGCCAAGCGCCTCGCGGTCCACGGCGCCACGGGCCTGCCTGGGCAGCGACTCCAGCACGTGCACCTGTGCATCCGCGCCGTCCACGTCCGGCGCCCCCACTCCGCCCGCCTCCAGGAAGACGTGCGCCGCGTCCAACGGCGCCCCTGTCCCCAGCCCCACCGTCCGCCAGGGCAGCGCCGAACCCTCGACGCCCGCCAGCACGCGGGCCTCGCCCGACTCCACGGCCAACGCGAGGGCGGCCAGGGCCTGGGGGAGCTCCAGCATCCGGTACCCCGGGGGCGACGCAGTCAGTCCACGCGCCATGCCCGTGTCGCGCACGGAGCTGAAGGCCACCGACACCGCGCGCCGGCCCTCTGTCACGAGCGCCTCCGCGTACCGGTCCAGGAAACCCGTGGCCGCGCAATAGCCCGCGTGGAGCCCCGCCCCCAGCGTCCCCATCAATGAAGAGGCGAAGACGAGCTGCGCCTCTGGCCGCGTCCGCAGCGCGTCCGCGAGCGCCACCGCGCCCAGCACATGGGCCGCGGCGCCCTCCACGAGCGGCGAGGGCGCCTCGTTCATGAGGGGCACGGAGCTCAACGTACCGGCGAAGTGGAAGGCGCCGTCGAGCTGCCGGCCATGGCGCGCCTCCGCGTCGGCCAGCACCCGCCGCAGCGCCTCCGGCGCCGTGACGTCGGCGGTGACGTACTCCGCCCCCAGCTCGCGCTCCAGTGACGCCACGGCGGCGTCCCGCTGGCGGCGCCCCACGAGCAGCAGGCGCGCGCCCAGCCCATGTCGCAGCTGGCGCGCCCAGGCCTGCCCCAGCCCGCCCAGCGCCCCCGTCACCACGTAGAAGCCCGCCTCTTTCAGGCGCACCGGCGCAGGGGTTGGGGACGGCGTCCAGGCCACGTAGCCACGCTCCCAGCGGCGGCCCTCCCGCCAGGCCAGCTCGAACGCGGGGCGCGGCTGCCCAAGCTCGGTGGCCACGCAGTCCACCGCGGCCGGGCGCTCTTGGGGAACCCACAGGACCGAGGTCTCCAGACCGGGCACCTCCGCCTCCGCCGCGCGGAGCAACCCCGGCAGCAGGTGGGCCGCCGCCCCGGTCTCGAGCGAGGCCCCCGCCTGAGGCACGACGACGCGCAGCCGGCAGGGCGCGGCCTCCACGAGCGGCGCCAGGGATTGAGCCAGCGCCAACAGGGGCGCCACCGCGCGCGCGAGCGTGTCCCGCGAAGACGCGCCCGTGGTCGGCGCTGCCACGTAGACGACTTCGCTCACCCGGCGCTCGGCGGAGGACAGGTGTCGCGACAACGCGGAGCCAGCGCCTGGCTCCGCGTGCAGCACCTCCCGAGGCGCCAGCCGCGCGCGCAGCGCGTCGGCCCAGGAGGCGTCGCCCACGACGAGCACGGCCCCCGCCTCCGCCACGCCAGCGCCGGGCTGCCGCTGCCGCCAGCGTGGCACGGCCAGGCACGGGGGCAACGTGAAGCGGCCCCCCAGCAGCCGCTCCGCCACGCGGCGCTCCTCGGCCAGCTCCCCGGCCTCGAAGCGCCGGCGCAGCTCGGTGCGCCCGCGCTTGCCCAGCTCCGTGCGAGGCACCTGCTGCCGGGCGAGCGGCACCAGCCACGCCACCTGGAAGCCCAGCCGCCGTCCCACGGCCTCGCGGATGGCGCGCAGCAGGTCGCCCAGCGGAGGCGCGTCTGGCGCGGGGACGAAGAAGACGACGATTTCATCCGTCTGCGCGCCGCCCGCACGCGTGGCGCATGCCACGGAGTACGTGGGCAGCACGCCCGGCACCTCCTCCACCACCGTCTCTATCTCCTGCGGATAGACGTTGTTGCCGTGGAGGATGAGGACCTCCTTCTCGCGTCCGGTGATGGCCATCTGCCCGTCGCGCACCCAGGCGAGGTCCCCCGTGCGAAACCACCCGTCGGCGGTGAAGGAGCGGGCATTGAGCTCCGGGTCATCCAGGTAGCCCGCCAGCACCGACGCGCCCCGCACCTGGAGCTGCCCCACGCGGCCCTGTGGCACCACCTGGTCCGCGTCATCCACGATGCGCAGCGCCGAGCCCGCGGGCGGCGGGCCCAGCTCCACCGCGGACTGCCCGTCACGCGTCCGGACGCCCCGGGTGTTGGTGAAGAAGGAGGTGGTCTCCGCCATGCCCCAGCCCGGGCACACCACGTCCCGCCGAAGCCCGTCACCCGCCAGCGCCTCCGTGAAGCGCTGAAGCGTCCGCGCGACGAGCGGCTCGCCCGCGCAGCTCAGCACCCGCACGTGCGACAAGGTCCAGCCGCGGCGCTCGCCTCGCTCCAGCCGGTCCGCCACCAGTCCGAACGCGAAGTTGGGCGCCCACCCATGGGTGCCCTTCAGCTCGGAGAGCAGGTCCATCCACCGCAGCACGTCCGCCAGGACATAATCGCGGGACACCAGCGCATGTGACGTGCCCGCCCGCAGGCAGAGCAGGTGCGAATAGGTGATGCCCGCGACGTGGTCCAGCGGCATCCAGCTCACGCCCACGTCCTGGGGCGTGTACCAGCCGCCCGCCATCATCGCGTCGCACATGTCCAACAGGTTGTCGTGCGTGAGCACCACGCCCTTGGGCAGCCCGGTGCTGCCGGAGGTGAACGACATCAGCGCGGCGGCGCCCTCGGGCACGGCGGCGGGCTGCCCCTCCGCCCCCGTGTCCAGCGCGGCGAGCGTGGCCACCCGAAGCCCCGCGGCTTCCAGGGTGCCGACGGCGGCGGGCCCCGCGAGGACCCACGGCCCGCCCAGGCGCTGCGCCACCGACAGCACGCGCGCCATCGTGGGATGCGCGCGCTCGAACGACGCGGGCCAGGCCAGCAGCGACGGCACCACACCGGCGAGCGTGCACGCCCAGAAGGCCCGGATGACCTCGCCCGGGCGCTCCAACACCAGGACGGCGCGGTCCCCCGCCTTCAGCCCGCGTGCTTGCAAGCCGCCGCACAGCCGCAGCGCCTCGCGCCAGAGCGCATCGAAGCGCAGCACCTCGCGCCGGCCCTCCACGTCGATGAACGTCAGCGTCTTCTCCGGATGCAGCGCCACGGCCCGCCGGAGCATCTCTCCGAGCAGGCGAGGCGCTCCCTCCGGCCGGCACGGCGGGCCGCCATCCAGCAGCGCGGGCGGAGCGTTCTCCAGGTCGGCCTCATCCACGGAAGACGTCTGGGACGCAGCGCCCGACGTCTCGTCCAGCCGAGGCATCAGCGGCCCGGGCAGGAGCTCATCCAAGGGTGTGTAGCGCTCCTCCCGCACGCGGGGCCCGGCCAGCACGGCCACCTCCCGGCCAGCGGCGCGCAGCCGTGACTCCAGGTGCTGGCGCACGGAGGGCGTCCACCGCGCGAGCCGCGCCTCATCCGGCGTCCCCGTGTCCTGGAGCGGCAGCACGTCCACCAGCGCAACGGCGGGAGCGGCGTCTCCCAGGTGCTCGCGCAGCAGCGACTCCAGGGCCGCGGCCTGCACCGCGCGACGAGGCACCACCCAGGCCGTCGCGACCCCAGAGGACTCCCCCACGTGGACGTCCTGGACGCGCGCATCCTCGCGCAGGAGGTGAAGGGCCGCTTCCACCGGAGTCGTTCGAGGAGCCATGGGCGTCATCGTAGCGCAGGGCCCGCCGCCCCGGGGTTGCGCCCCGGGACAGTGAAGGGCGAAGCTGAAATCCCCCCCGGACGAGGTATCAATGGTCGTCGACCGTCGCACCCTGGCGCAGTCCCTCCACTTCTGGGCGCGCAATGCCTCGAACGAGTCGGCCCTGCTGCGCACCGCACTGTCACTGGGACTCTTCGACGCACTGCCGGTGAAGGGGGAAGGCCCGCCCGTGTCGATGGCGGAGCTGGCACGGCGCATCCAGTGCACGCACCGGGGAACCCGGGCCCTGACTGAGTTGCTCGTCTGCCTGGGTTTCGTCCAGCTCGATGACGCGCGCGCGCTGGCGCTCACCCCCACCGTCGCGGCGTTCCTGCGCGACGCGGACTTCCGGCGACGGCTGGAAGCCCAGCGTCCGTGGTGGAGCGCCGGTGAGCTGCTGGCCCAGGCGGTGAAACAAGGGGGACCGGTGGCGCACGGTGGCGCGAGCTGGGACGTGCTTGGCCATTACCGCGCGCTGTTCCTCACGCCGGCCGAACCGGGGCCCTCACCGGACGCCGAGGACTTCTTCGACCGCTACGCGCGCAGCGCCCTCCGCATGCAGGTGCTGCTGGCCGCGGGTCGGCTGGGGCTGCTGGAGGCCCTGTCATCGCAGGACCACACCGAGCAGACGCTGGGCGCCGCCACGGGGCTCGGCGGCGAGGGCCTGTCGCTGCTGGTCGCCTTGCTGGAGCAGCTCGGCATCGCCCAGCGGGAGGGCGCGGCGTGGCGGCTGACGGACGAGGCCCGGCAGCTTTTGGACGGCAAGGCCCTGCCCTACCTGCTGCGCTCGCTGTCCGTGTCCGAGCGGTACTGGGAGGCCCTGGGCCGGTTGGACGAGACGGTGCGCGAGGAGCGCTTCATCCTGGACCTGAAGGACCCGGAGGTGAGCCAGCGCTTCTACGCGGACAACTCGAGCCAGATTACGGCGGTGTTCGCCTCGCACTTCCAGCTCAGCCGGCGCGCCGCCGCCACGGTGGCGCAGGCCCGCGCGATGGAAGGTGCCCAGGTGCTGGACATCGGCACCGGCTCGGGCGTGTGGGGCGCGGCCTTCGCGCGTGCCACGCCCACCACGCACGTCACCTACTTCGACCAGGCGGTGGTGCTGGAGCAGGTGCGCCGCAACGTGGAGGCGCTGAAGGTGTTGGACCGCGCGCGCTTCTGGCCGGGCAACCTGTTCACCCAGGACTTCGGCGAGGCGGACTTCGACCTCATCATCCTCCCGCAGGTGCTCAACGTGCTGCGGCCCGAGGACCTCCCCGGCATGTTCGCCCGCGTGGCGCGCGCCCTGCGGCCCGGCGGCGTCCTCGTCATCGCGGAGTATGTCCTCGACGAGCGCCGGGATGGCCCGCTGGACCACCTCTACTTCGGCCTGCGCCGCTTCATGACCAATGAGGGGGACCTGCTGTCCGCCTCGGAGTACGGCCAGCTCCTGGCGGACGTGGGGCTGTCCTCCAGCGTGTGCATTCCCCTGCCCACCCAGGAGCTGGTGCTGGCCGCGCGCCCTGGCGTGCCACTGCCCACGACGCTGGCGCCGGCTCCGGCCAGTCCTCGGAAGAGCGCGGCCTGACGCGGCGGCTCAACGCGACGCCGCGGGCTCCGGCCACGCGACGTCGCCCCGGTGGGCGATGACGACCTGCTGGATGGGCATGTCGAAGCCGCGGGCGTCGGTGAGGCCCACGGGCGACAGCAGCGCGCGGAACTCCGGCAGCGACAGCACGTCTCCCTCGTTCGTCACGTACCGGCGCAGCGCGAAGTAGAGCGCGTCCAGCGGGCCGTCTCGCCGGTCCGTCAGCAGGTAGCCGGAGATGAGCAGCAGCCCGCCGGGCCGCAGCGCCCGGGCCAGCCGCGCGAAGAAGCCCGGGAGCTCCGAGGGCGGCAGCGCGGGGATGATTTGCGGCAGCAGGATGACGTCGTAGCGGGACTCGCCGTAGTCCACCGACAGGCAGTCCCCCGCCCACAGCTCGGAACGGGCCTCCAGCTTCAGCTTCGCCAGGTGGGGGCGCACCGCGTCCAGCACGTGCGGCGAATCCAGGTAGGTGACGTGCGTGGTGGGGTCCGCCAAGCCGAAGGCCGCGCCCCACACGCCCGAGCCCGTGCCCACGTCCAACACGCGCGCCTGCGCCAACGGCCGCATCGACCGCACCCGCGTCGCGGCCTGTCGGCTCAGCCGCAGGTGCGAGGCGAAGATGCTGGAGATGCGCGAGGCGTTCTCCTGGTAGATGCGCCGCGCCGTCTCCGCGTCCCGCAGGTCCAACCGGAAGCGCTGCTCGCGCACCGCCTCGTCCAGGTGCCCCAGCGCCTCCCAGTAGGCCATGGTCGCCGGCAGCGCCCGCTGGAAGTACGGCAGGCTCTGGGCGTCCAGCGCCCGGCCCGCGGCCTCCGTGAAGCCCCAGCCTGACTCCCGTGCCTGGGCGATGCCCATCGCCGCCAGCGCGCCCAGCAACACCTCCAGCGCCTCCGCCGAAGCGCCCACGTCCCGCGCCAGCACGTCCAGCGGCACGGGCCCGCGCACCAGCTTCGCCAGCACGTCCAGCTCCGCGGCCGTCACCAGCGCCAGCGTGCGCGCGGGGTTGCGGGCGAAGCGGTCATGGAAGTCCCGAGCCTCGGCGCTCGGGGTGGACGGCGCGGGCGACAGGAACAGCGCGCGGTACCACCCGAGCACGTCCCACGTCTCCCCGCCCCACGCCACGGGGCCGCCCCCACGCACGGCCTGAGGCAGCAGCGCCAGTGGATGCCACCAGCGCCGCGCCTCTCGCAGGTCCGCGGTGAACGCCTCATCCCGGAGGAAGGCCGCGGTCGACGCGGGCAGCGAATACCCCCGCCCGTCCTCCAGATGGACGAAGCCGAGCGCGACCAGCGGCTCGACGACGGAGCGCGTCCCTCGCCAGGTGCCGCTCACCCGCTCCGCGAGCGCCTCCAGGGACACCGGCTCGCCCGAGCCCGTCTCCGGGAGGTGGCCGAAGAGGCCCAGCGCGAAGGCGGCCTGGAGCGCCGACGCCTCGTTGCTGGCGTCTCGCGCGTGGAAGTTGAGCTGCTGAACGAAGGCGGGGGACGGCGCGGGAACGGGCTGTGACACGAAGCAGCGCTCCTGGATTGGGGGCTGGGGGGAGCGCGGGCGAGTATCGCTCAACACCCGGCGGGTACCCAACGAACCCGTGGTGGAAAGCGGCGGGGCCGGGCGCGCCGGGGTGCTACGGTGCCCCCGTGGCCCTGACCGACTCATTGGAAGCCCGGGTGGACCGGCTGGAACTGCCGTTCAACGAATACGGCGTCGACCCGTACGGCATCTCCAAGTCTCACGTGCGACATGCGCTGCGCGTCTTTGGCGCCATCTACCGGTACTACTTCCGCGTGCGCTGCTACGGGGTGGAGCACATCCCCCCGCGGGGCCGCGGAATGCTGGTGGGCAACCACTCCGGCGGCGTGGCGGTGGACGGCGCCATGGTGCTGACGTCCACCATGTTGGAGATGGACCCGCCCCGGCTGGCGCAGGGCATGGTGGAGCGCTTCCTCCACAACTTCCCCGTGTCCTCGCTGTGGGCCAGCCGCACCGGGCAGTTCATCGGGCTGCCCGAGCACGCGAAGCGGCTGTTGGAGGATGACCGGCTGCTGATGATCTTCCCCGAGGGCGCGCGCGGCACGGCCAAGCTCTTCAACGAGCGCTACTCGCTGGTGGACTTCGGCACCGGCTTCGTCCGCCTGGCGCTGCAGACGCGCTCGCCCATCATCCCCTTCGCGTTCCTGGGCGGGGGCTCGGCCGTCCCCACCGTGTTCAACGCGTACACGCTGGGGAAGCTGCTCGGCGTGCCCTATATCCCGCTGACGCCGTACCTGTTGCCGCTGCCCCTGCCGGTGCAGCTGGACATCCATTACGGCGAGCCGCTCATGTTCCACGGGACGGGGGACGAGGAGGACCACGTCATCGAGGGCTATGTGGCGAAGGTGAAGCAGCGCATCGCGGGGCTCATCGAGCGCGGCCGCGCGCAGCGGCACAGCCGGCGGGCGGGAAGGAACCTGCTGCCATGAGGGTGCTGATTCCAGGCATCTCCGGAGGCATTGCCCGCCAGCTCGCGCTGCACCTGCACGCGCGGGGGCATCAGGTGGCGGGCATCGACACCCGGCCCTGGGCCGAGGCCAACGAGGCCGGCATCCAGGTCTACCGGGGCGACGTGCGCAAGCGCGCCGCGGAGGACGTCTTCCGCCGCTGGCGTCCCGAAGCGGTGGTGCACATGGCCACCGTCACCGCGTTCACGGTGCCGGGCAAGGAGCGCGGGCGCATCAACCTGGACGGCACCAAGGCGGTGTTCGACCACTGCGCGGCCCACGGCGTGAAGCAGCTCCTCTTCGTGGGACGGCACACCTTCTACGGCGCGGCGCCGGACTCGCCGCTGTACCACTCCGAGGACGAGCCGCCCCGCGCGCTGGAGGCCATCCCGGAGCTGGCGGACCTGGTGGCCGCCGACCTGTACGCGGCCACCGCGCTGTGGCGCCTGCCGAAGATAACGACGGCCGTGCTGCGGCTGCCCTACACGCTGGGGGCTCCCGGCACCGGCACGCTGTCCTCCTTCCTCAAGGGCCGGCGCGTGCCGCTGGTGCTCGGGTACGACCCGCTGTTCCACGTCCTCCAGGAGGAAGACGTGGTGACGGCGTTGACGCTGGCGCTGGAGAAGCAGGCCCGGGGCCTCTTCAACGTGGCGGGCCCTCCGCCGATTCCGCTGTCCGTCATCGTCCGGGAGACAGGGCGCACCGCGGTGCCATTGCCCGCGCCGCTCCTGTCGCTGCTGCTGGGGCGGGCGGGCCTCCCTCGCCTGTCGGTGGGCGCGCTGGACCACCTGCGCTTCCCCATCGTCGTGGACAACCGCCGCTTCCTGGACGCCACGGGCTTCGAATACCGCCACAGCGTGGCGGACTCGCTGCGCATCTACCGCGAAGCCGCGCCCATCCTCCCCGCGGGGAGCCAGGGACGTTAGACTGCTCCCCGCAGCGGACCTGCTTCCGGGGGGAAGTCCATGTCGGCCGACATCGAGGAAGTGGATGTGGTCATCGCGGGAGGCGGGCCGGTGGGCATGCTCACCGCCAATCTCCTGGGACTCCAGGGCGTGCGCGTGCTCGTCCTCGAACGGGAGGCCGCGCCGCATGGCCAACCCCGGGCCTTCTCCTGTGACGACGAGGCCCTGCGCATCTACCAGGCCGCGGGCCTGCTCGACGCGCTGAAGCCGGACCTGCGTCAGGGCCGGCAGGTCACCTTCACCGGCGTGGGCGGCCAACCCATTGCCCAGGTCCAGCTGGGCCAGGTGGACTTCGGCTACGGCCACGCGCCCATCTGGTTCTTCCACCAGCCGCTCCTGGAGAAGGCGCTGCGCGAGGGCCTCTCCCGCTTCCCCGCCGCCGAGCTGCGCACGGGCACCGAGGTGGAGTCACTGGAACAGGACGGCGCGGGCGTCACCGTGCGCTACCGCACGTCCGGTGTCCGCCACGGGGTGCGCGCCCGCTACCTGGTGGCCTGTGACGGGGGGCGGAGCACGGTGCGCGCGCTGCTGGGCATCCCCATGGAGGGCCGCGGCGAGCAGGAGCCGTGGATTGCCATCTCCGGCACCGTGGCGGAGGAGGACGCGCCTCCGGAGTGTCACGTCGTCTGCGACCCGGCCCGCCCCGGCTTCGTCGGGCGCGGCCCCCTGGGGCGGTTCCGCTGGGAGTTTCGCCTGCGCCTGGGCGAGACAGGCGAGGAGATGACGCAGCCCGGCACGGTTCGCCGCTTGATTGGGCCGTATGTGAATCCGGACCGAGTGACGGTGGAGCGCGCGCAGCTCTACAGCTTCCATTCGGTGGTGGCGCAGCGCTGGCGCGTGGGCCGCACCTTCCTGGCGGGAGACGCGGCCCACCTGCTGCCGCCCTTCATGGGTCAGGGCCTGGTGTCCGGACTGCGCGACGCGGCGAACCTCACGTGGAAGCTGGCGTGGGTCCTCCAGGGCCGCGCCCCCGAGGCGCTGCTGGACACCTACGCCGTGGAGCGCCGTCCGCACGTGCGCGCCTTGCTCGAGGCCACCGCGAGGTTGGGCGCCGTGTTCACCGCGCGCAGCACGCCCTTGGCCTGGGTTCGGGACACCGTGCTCCGGGGCCTCCAGGCCGTTCCAGCCGCGCGCCGCTTCGTGGAGGGCTTCCGCTTCAAGCCGGCGCCCGCCATCGAGGAAGGCTGGATGCTGGGCGGCCGCCGCTCGAGCCGGAGGGCCGCGGAAGGCAGCTACCTTCCCCAGCCTCTCGTGCGGCGCGCGTCCGGTGAGGAGCACCTGTTGGATGACAGCCTGGGCCCGGGCTTCGCCGTGCTGAGCCGGGGCGGCAGCCCGGGGACGGAGGTGGCCCGTGAGCTGGCCGAGTCCCTGGGGGCCCGCGCCGTCACCGTGCGCTCCGCGGGTGTCCCGGGGCTGGGCGACGACAGCGTGGAGGACCACACCGGCAGGCTGTCCGAGTGGTTCCGGGAGCACGGCGCGGACGTGGCCGTGGTGCGGCCGGACCGCTTCGTCTTCGGCGCGGTGCCCCTGGCCCGGATGCCCGAGCTGCGCGCGGCGCTGGGCGTGGAAGAGGCGTGAGCCGTTGCACGGACGACAGACATTGCAAGCACGGTGTCCGGAAGACCTCGGGATGTAATGTCTGACTCGCCCGAGCACAATCACTCTCAGCTGTCCATACCTCCCCCGGGGGTTGCATCGAAGTCCATGAGAGGAGCAGGCTTCCAACCCTCCGCGATGGCAGACCATCACGCGACCTCGGGGGAAATGGCTTGCAGCCACCACTGGATGCAGCGCTTCTCGCTTCACTGGACCGGCATGCCCGCAGACGCGCGCAAGGCATTGCGACGCTGAGCACGCTCGTCGGGCCGCCGGAGCGGGCGCTGACCGTCTGGACGGAGTGGATTCAGCGCCGGGGCCTGAGTGTCGTCATCGTGGATGGGGATGACGTGCGCGCCGTCGTCTCCGCCTGGGCGGCGGCGCTCGCCAGGGAAAGGGACCTGCTGGGTGACGCGGAGGCGTTCGTCGTCCGCGCCCAGCCCCCGAACCAGGCACGGACGCTCCAGTTCCCAGGCAAGACAGCGCACCAGCGGCGCGTGTTGATGGACGGCCTGACGCCCCCGCAGGGACAGTCCGCCACCTGGGAGCTGTGCCGGGCCCTCCTGGAGAGCCCAGACCCGCCGCCGTCCGGTGTGACTCCAGACGCGGTGAGCCAGGCCATCGCGCGCGCGCCGCTGCCAGCCCTTCAGGCGCTGATGTCACTGGTCCCCGCCGGAAGCACGCCGGCCCTGCGCGTGCGGACGGGCCCCGCTGACTTCCGGGCGCTTCGCACCGCCGCGGCTCTGTGCACCGCGGCCCCCGCGCTCACAACGGGCTGCGTGCTCGCCGCGGACGTCCTCGCCGAGCACCTCCGGCGGGAGGAGTCCCACATCCTCGCCATGCTGCGGGAGGGCCGGCTGGACCTGGCCGAGCCGGAGCTCGACGAGGATACCCGCGAGCTCCCTGAGGCCGCGGTGGCCTCCACGCGCGCCCGGCTGCGGCAGGAAGGCTCGTCCGAACAGGTCGTCGCGCTCTACGAATCGGCGGCGCGCACCATCGCCTCGGCCTACCGGGACGCCAATGGCCGCGCCCGGAGCGAGGCGGAGAAGTTCCTGCACGCCCGGCTCCAGGACCATGCCTCCACGCGGGGGCTCTTCGTCCTCAATGGCCACGTGGCCCCGGTCGGAGGTGGCCGGAGGCTGGAGGTGGACCTGCTCTGCACGGAGCTGAACCTGGCCGTGGAGATCGACGGCTACTTCCACTTCCGCAGCCCCGACGGCTTCCGCCGGGACCGGCGCAAGGACGTCGCGCTCCAGTGCTCGGGCTACTGGGTGGTCCGCTTCCTCGCGGACGACGTGGTGACGCGCCTGGAAGAGATTCTTGAAACCCTCGACACGTTGATTGCCACCCGCAGGGGTGAGCTCACCGGGAAGGAAGCATCGAATGGGAAGCGCTGACCACCGGCTGTCAGGCATTGCGTTGTCCTGGCTCATGACGCGCGGCAGTGAGCGACTCGGCACGCGGAGGGAGTTGGAGGACGCGCTCCGGCCCTTCGTGGAGCATCAGCTCAGCCGCGCGGAATGGAAGCTCCGCTTCGAAACGCTCCTGGAGGCGCTGCTGGGCGGCGGGACGGTGGCGGCGCGCGGGCGCAGCAGCTTGGAGCTGACGCCCACGGGCCGGACGGAGGTGCTGCGCTTCCTCCAGTTGGAGCAGCCGCCGCGCGGCCTGACGTGGAAGAAGCTGAAGGCCACGCACCTGGTGGCGCGCAGCTTGGATTTGCCGCCATCGAAGGCGGTGGTGGCGCGGATGAAGGATGCCGACGGCGTGCGCGCCGCCGCGCTTCAGCGCCAACATGGGCTGGACACCGAGGACACCCTCACCCTGGCGCAGACGCGGGACCGGCTGTTGTGGCGGCAGCTCGGCGTCGAGACGGACCGGCCCTTCACCCTGCGCGCGGTGCAGGCCCACCTGCTCGGGCAGCTGTTGGACGCGAAGACGACGGACCCGCGCAAGGGCGTGGAGCAGCTCGCGGCCCGCGCGGCGGGCGCCCCCCGCGTGGATGCGGAGGCCGTGCGCCTGTCGCTGATGCGCCGGTGGGCTGTCGCGCGGGA
Organism: Myxococcus sp. AM010; assembly: GCF_013372585.1. Taxonomy (NCBI): domain Bacteria; kingdom Pseudomonadati; phylum Myxococcota; class Myxococcia; order Myxococcales; family Myxococcaceae; genus Myxococcus; species Myxococcus sp. AM010. The sequence goes on along the minus strand of NZ_JABXEO010000010.1, from coordinate 125,623 downwards.
GGACGGCGCCTCCGAGAAAAAGGGCGCGGCGCGTGCGTCAACGCCGCCGGTGGAACCGGCACCCCATCCCCAGGCGACGCGTTCGGCGGCAACGCCCCCGGCACCGGCCTCGACGTCGTCCGGGGCAGGCGCTGCCACACAGGGCGCTGCGCCTGAGGAAACCGAGGTCCCACGCCTCAGCGACGAGAGGGGCGACGCGAAGACGGACGCCCCGCCCTCCCCGTCCGCCTTCGCGGAGCGTGTCCTGTCCGTCGCCCGAGCCCTCCCCACGGGCCGCTTCGGCGCGAACAAGGTCTTCATCTCCCACGTATGGAAGGCCCTCCAGCCAGAGTGGAGCACCCGCGAGGCCTTCGACGCGGCGCTCCTGGAGGCCAACCGCACCCGCCAATTGTCACTGACGCGCGCGGACCTCGTGTCCGCCATGGACCCCAAAGACGTGGCCGAGTCCGAGGTCCGGTCCTTCGGCGCCAGCTTCCACTTCGTTGTCGTCTAGCCCGAACCCAGGAGCGCCCCGTGGCCAACGACCCCCGTCTCGATATCTTCCTCGACGATTCCCGCGAGGTCTTCACCAGCGTCGAACAGGGCCAGCACATCTGGCAGGCGGACCCGTTCGACGTGGAGGCCCTCAACGCGCCGGCTCGCCGCGTCTTCAAGCGACTGCTCGACAAGGCCTCCTCGGACTCGCCTCCGGGCGCCGGCAAGCTGCTGCTCCTGCTCGGAGAGTCAGGCAGCGGCAAGACGCACCTGGTGCGCGCCTTCCGCAACCTCGCGCATGGTCAGCGCATGGGCTTCGTCGGCTACATGCCGATGACCGTCGATGCGACGCAGTACGACCGCTACATCCTGTCCAACCTCATCGACTCCCTGGACAAGCCGTTCGACCAGGCGGGAGACGATGACGACAGCGGGCTGATGCACCTGTCGGACGCGCTCATGGCCCAGTGCACCAGCGCGTTCGCGCTGCACCTGCAGGACGAGAAGATTCTGGAGGATGAAGAGCTGCACGGCACCATCCGGGCCGTGGCGGACGAGCTGCTGCTGGACGCTCGCTTCCGGGAAGTGGAAGTCGACCTGCTGCGCGCGCTCATCTATCTGCATCGCAGAGACCCCCGGCTCAACCGCCGCATCTTCCACTGGCTGCGCTGCGAGGAGCTGTCCGAGGCGGACCAGCGCGTCATCGGCAACCTCATCCCCCGGACCGCCGACGATGCACCAGCGCGGATGGTGGAGCACCTGGGACGGCTGATGGGGAGCCTGGGCCAGGCGCTCGTGCTGTGCGTGGACCAGGTCGAGGACGTCAGCGACTTCGAACAGCGCCCGCAGATGGAGAACTCCTTCCGGCGCGCGATGAACAGCCTCGCGGCCATCGCGAGCAAGGTGCCTCGCGCGGTCGTGGTCTTCTGCTGCCTCTCCGACTATTGGGCGAAGATGAAGCCCCTGCTCAACCAGGGCATCGTCGACCGCATCGAGAACGACCCCGAGCCCGTGACGCTGGAGCAGACGGTGACGGCGGACACGGCCAGGGACCTCGCGGCGCGGCGGCTGCAAGCCCTGTTCGAACAGCGAGGGTTCACGACTTCCCCATCGGACCCGACCTGGCCCATTCCGGCGGCCGGCTTCGACGTGCTCGGGGGACACCGCGCCCGTGACGTCCTGAATGAGTGCCGCCGCTACCGCGACCGGGCCATCCAGGACGGCGAGCTGCCCGCCAGCTTCCCGCTGCAACGCCCCCAGGGACAGGGCCAGGCAAAGCCCAAGGAGGAGCAGTCCCTTGCCTCCAAGCCGGACATGGACCAACTGTGGACGGACTTCCGCGCCACCCTGCGAATCGACCCGCCCGAGGAGCCCGCCGATGTCGCGGAGCTGCTGGCCTGGGCCATTGAAGCCGGAGGCAAGGAGTTCGGGGACGCGAAGCGCTTCGACGTCAAGCCCAAGGACAAGGAGATGCTGGACGTCCAGGTCCACCCGGAGGGGAGCAAGCTCCTCGTCGCGCTGTGTGAGAAGGATCCACGGGGAGGGGGCCTCGGCAAACAGATGACCGAAGCCATCAAGAAGGCGGTGGGAAAGACGCCTGTCATTGTGCGGACCACCGACTTTCCTTCGTCCAGGCCCGGGGGGATGGTCGCCGAGCAACTGGGCGCACTTCTCCGCAAGGGCGGACGCCGGGTCGTCGTCGGCGACACGGAGCTTCGGGACCTCATGGCCCTGCGCACCTTCCGTGAGCGACATGCGAGTGAAGCCGCCCTCGTGGAGTGGAGCCGGACGGCCCGCCCCATCACCCGGCTCAAGTCCGTGGGCGACATCCTGGGGCTGGAGAAGCCGGACACCACGCCCCCGTCCTCCGGGCCGAAGACGTCCAAGGCCACGCCCAAGGGCGGAACGGGTGTCCCGACGGCCAATGTCGGAGCCCGGAGCACCGCCACCAAGGCACAGACGGAGCTATTCATCAGCGCACCGACGTTGTCGGATGGAACGCCGGTCCCGGCCGACGTCCGCGCGGGAGTGAAGTCCGCCCCTCCTGCCCGTGCCGACACGAGCGCACTGGAGGCGAGAGACGCGCGCTCACCCCGCGAGCCCGTCGTCTCCCAGGGGGCCAGGCAAGGCCGGGCCGAACCCCTTTCGGACAACCCGCTCCAGGGCGTGACACCGCCTCACGGCGTGAAGCCCCCCATCGGCTTCAGGGGCAACGAGAGCCCTCCCTCCCCACGTCCCTCGGAAACCCTCACGGGGCCGCTGCGGATTGGCTCCTCGGAAGGCGTGTTCAGCCAGGTCGTGACGGTGGACCCCTCCGAGCTGACCCGGCACAGCGCCTTCCTGGGCACCACGGGGAGCGGAAAGACGACGCTGGCGCTCAACGTCCTGGAGCAACTGCTCCTCCGAGGCGTGCCCGCCATCCTCGTCGACCGGAAGGGAGACCTCGCCGCGTACGCGCGAGACCTCTCCTGGGAAGGACACCTGGATGATCCCGTCCTCATCGAGCGGCGCCGCCTGCTGCGTGAGCGCGTCGAAGTCGCCCTCTACACGCCGGGCCGCTCCGACGGGCGGCCGCTGGCCATTCCCGTGATTCCACGCGGCCTCGAAAGCCTGTCACCGGAAGAGCGTGAGCAGGGCGTGCAGCAGGCCGCGGATGCCATCGCGGGCATGCTCGAATACAAGACCAGTCCCAACGACAGAGCGGCCAGGGCGCTGCTCACGCAAGCCTTGCGCCTGTTGGTCCAGCGGCCCGCCGGCAACGAGCTGACCCTGGACATGGTCCAGAAGTTCGTCGCGGAGCAGGACGAGTCACTCCGGCAGGAAACAGGGGGCCTGCCGACCAAGACGTTCGCCAAGCTCGCCCAGGACCTCGAAGTGCTCCGGCTCGACCTCCGCCCGCTGCTGGCAACTGGTGGAGAGCGGCTGGATATCAGTGACCTGCTTGGGCTCGGAGCAGCGAGCACGCCGGGCAAGACGCGGCTGAGCATCATCAGCACCAAGTACCTGGGAGATAACAACCGCATCCTATTCTGGGTGGCGCAGCTCCTGTTGGAGACGAACCGCTGGACCAGCCAACACCCCGCGTCCAAGCTCCAGGCCGTGCTGCTCTTCGACGAAGCAGACATGTACCTGCCCGCGACGAGCAAGCCCGCGACAAAACAGCCGATGGAGAACCTGCTCAAGCGCGCGCGCTCAGCCGGCGTGGGCGTCATGCTGGCCACGCAGAGTCCTGGGGACCTGGACTACAAGTGCCGGGAGAACGTGCGCTCCTGGTTCGTCGGCGGGGTGAAGGAAGACAACGCCCTGAAGAAGCTCAAGCCCATGTTCACCGAGGCCCGGATTGACGCAGAAACCCGCCTCCCCGGCCAGAAGCAGGGCCAGTTCCACGTCTTGAGAGAGGGGAAGGTCCAGCAACTGAAGGCTGACCGCTCCGCGATTCGCACCGACCAACTCTCCGAGGACGAAATCCTCAGGGAGGCACGCCGCACCCTGGAACGCGGCTCACGCTGACCGCACTTCCGACAGGAGGCGCTCCCGGGCGAAGCAGCGTGGACGGAACGTTCATTCCACCGCGCCCCCCACTCAGGGAAGCCCCACAGCCGCGGCGGCCTGGACGGAACGTTCATTCCACCGCGACGCCCCGCCCAGGGCCCCCACAGACGCGGCGGACTGGACGGAACGCGCCTTCCAGGCGGCGGCCGTCGCGGTTCCTGGTATCAAGCGCCTCGACATGAGCCGCCCGCCCTCGCCCTCGCCCACGCGCTTCCCGGACCGGACGTCCTTCGAGGCGTTCGTGGCCCAGGGCTACAACCAGGTGCCCGTGGTGCGGCGGCTCCCGCTCGGGGCGCTGCGTCCCGTGGACCTCCTGCGAGCCCTCCCAGCGGAAGGCCGGTTCCTGCTGGAGAGCACCCGGGTCAGCGCCGAGGGGCGGTATTCCTTCCTCGGCGCGAAGCCCTTCCTGCGCTTCACCGCGAAAGAGGGACAGTGCTTCATTGATGGCGCGCTCCAGCAGGGCGCGCCGCTGGAGGTGCTGCGCTCGCTGCTGCGCCGATGGCGTGGCGTGCGTCATCCCGGAATGCCGCTCTTCTGCGGCGGCGCGGTGGGCTTCTTCGGCTACGAGGCCGCGCACTCTTTCGAATCCCTGCCTCGGCACCCACGGGACGACCTGCACCTACCCGAAATCTCACTGTCGTTCATCGACACCTTCCTGACGGTGGACCACCACGAGGGACAGCTGCTCGCGGTGGCCACGGGCTCGGACTGGGAGGACTGTGAGCACAGGCTGGACGCGCTGGAGGCCCACGTCCGCGCCGCCACGCCCACGGCGCCACCCGCGCCACCCGCGATGGATGGGCCCTCCGCGGCGTACCGCTCCAACTTCACCCAGGAGGCATACCTGGACGCGGTCGAGCGCGTGCGCGAGTACATCCGCGCCGGTGACACGTATCAGGTCAATCTCTCCCAGCGACTGGAGGTGGCCTTTCCCGGCGAGCCGCTCGCGCTCTACGAGACGCTGTCCGCCATCAACCCCGTCCACTTCGCCAGCTATCTCGAAGGTGACGGCTTCCACGTCGTCAGCGCCTCACCGGAGCGGCTGGTGCGCGTGGAGAACGGCCGAGCCACCACGCGGCCCATCGCCGGTACGCGCCGCCGGGGCACGCCCGAAGAGGAAGCGCGCTTCGTCCACGAGCTGCGCACGAACGAGAAGGAGCGCGCCGAGCACGCCATGCTGGTGGACCTGGAGCGCAACGACCTGGGCCGCGTGTGCACCTATGGCTCGGTCGAGGTGACCAGGCTGATGGACATCGTCGAGTACGCCCACGTCCTCCACATTGAATCGGAGGTCGTCGGCCAGCTCGCGCCGGGTGTGGAGCCGCTGGACGTCGTGGGCGCGCTCTTCCCTGGAGGCACGATTACGGGCGTGCCGAAGCTGCGCACGATGCAAGTCATCACAGAGCTGGAGCCCCATGCGCGAGGGCTCTACACGGGCTCGCTGGGGTATCTGTCCTTCACGGGTGACCTGGACTTGAACATCGTCATCCGCACGCTGGTGGTGAAGGACGGCCGGGCCTACGCGCAGGTGGGAGGTGGCATCGTCCACGACTCGCAGCCCCGGCAGGAATACAAGGAGACGCTCAACAAGGCGCGCTCGCAGCTCCTGGCCCTGGCGTCAGTGGAGCGCCAGGGATGATTCTCGTCATCGACAACTTCGACTCCTTCACCTTCAACCTCGTGCAGGCGCTGGGCGCCCAGGGCGCGGAGCTGAAGGTGGTGCGCAACGACGCCATCACCGTGGCGCAGGTCGAAGCGCTCCGGCCCGACCACATCCTCATCTCACCCGGTCCCTGCACGCCTCACGAAGCAGGCGTGTCCATGGACGTCATCCGGGCCCTGGGTGGGCGAGTGCCCGTGCTCGGGGTGTGCCTGGGGCACCAGTGCCTGGGCCAGGTGTTCGGCGCGAAGGTGGTGCGCGCACCGGTGCCCGTGCACGGCAAGACGGCGGCCATCGAGCACTCGGGCCAGGGCGTCTTCCGAGGACTGCCCGTCCCCTTCACCGCGGCCCGCTATCACTCCCTGGTCGTGGACGCGGAGCGCCTGCCGGCGTGCCTGGAGGTGACGGCGTGGCAGAACGGGCTCATCATGGGCCTCAAGCACCGCGAGCTGCCGCGCCTGGAAGGCGTCCAGTTCCACCCCGAATCATTCCTCACGCCCCAGGGGCCCCGGCTGCTCGCCAATTTCCTGGAGCCGGCGCGCTGAGCGCACAGGAGGCTGCCATGTTCTCCACGGTCGCGGTGGACGGCGAGGTACGGCGCTGGGAGGACCTGCACCTGCGGGACTTCGCGCAGGGCTTCTTCTTCGGCGCGGGCTTCTTCACCACCTTCCGCATCGAGGCTGGCGAGCCCTGGTTCCTCGCCCGGCACCTGGCGCGGCTGCGCTCGAGCCTGGCCGCCTTTCCCGGCGCCGTCCGCGCGCCGCCGCTGGAGCACCTCAGCGAAGCCGCGGTGCGCGAAGCGATTGCGCGCTGCCTGCGCGCCGACGCCGCGATGGGCCCCGCGTTCCGAGGTGTGGGCAAGTTGTCGGCAAGTGATGGCCGGGCGCTGCTCACCTTCCGCGCGCACGCCCCGGACCTGGAGCGACTGCACCGCGAGGGGCGAGCCCTGGACAATCAGGAGCCGGGGGCCTACCGCCGCGGCGAGTCCACGCTGAATCACAAGGGCCTCGCCTACTTCAGACAGTACAGCGTGATGGAGCGCCTGCCCCTGCTCGGCAACGAGGCCGGCGAGGTCTGCGAGCTCCCCACGGCCAACATCTTCTTCCAGTGCGACGGCGCGCTCATCACGCCGCCCCTGTCCGCGCCATGTCTGCCGGGCATCATCCGCGAAGTGCTCCTGGAGGCCGGCCAGGTGGGGACGCTGCCCATTGTCGAGCGGCATGTCTCGTTCGCGCAGCTCGCCCAGGTGACCGCCTGCGTCTTCACCAACTCCGCCCAGGTGGCCACCGGCGTGCCGAGCCTCCTCGGCCGGGCGCTCCCCACCAGCGTGGCGCTGGCCCGGAGCCTCCGGAGCCTCGTCGAGGACAGCGCCGCGCGCGAGCGCTGAGGCTCACGGGGCGCAGGCCTACGGCGCGGGCGCCGCCTCGCGTCCGTCCACGGGAGACGCGCGGTCCACGGGACGAATCTCCCAGACGGTGTTCCACACGGTGGACCAGTAGGCGTTCATCTCCAACCGGGCGACCTCGACGGCCTCGAAGGCAGCCGCGTCGACGGGCGGAGGCCTGGTATCGAACCAGAAGAAGCGCTCGTAGGCGGCGCCGTGTTGTCTCAGGTAGGGCCCCAGCGTCTGGCGCGTCAGGAAGCCTCGCTCGGGGTAGCCGTCCGCCACCACGGGGGCACGCGCGAACGGGTGGACCCACCAGAGTTGCGGCCCCAGGAGCAGGTCCCGCTCGGTGACGTGGGCCTCCACCCACGCCGGCAGCGGGGCGATGCGCTCGCGGAGGTGGTTGAAACCCTGCCGAGGCTGACGGACGCGCGCGTGCAGCGGCGCCCAGAGGTGTCCCGCCACCACCACCACGCCCGTGGTGACGAGCACCGGAGGTGACATCAACCGGGAACGCTCAACGAGCGACACCAACACCGCCGCCGTGACTGGCACCAACCCCACGCCCAGCGGCGCCAGCAGTCGGCCATCCAGCGTGTCCATCTGCGTGCGCGTGGCCGTCCAGAACAGGCCCGCGACATACGACACGGCCATCAGCGCCGCGGGGCGCAGCCGCTCCAGCGCCGCGTCCGGCAGGTGCTCACGCAAAACGCCACGCGGCGCACGCATCAGCAACCACACCGTGGCCGCCACGCAGAGCACACCGAACGCGCCGAAGGACGCCTCCCCCAACAGGGTATCCACCCCACTGAGCAGCGAGGACACGAGCCCCACGCCACGTGGCGCCCGCGGCGGCCCCAGGGCCCGGCCGAACAACGCGACGTTCCGGACGAACCACGGCGCCACCACGAGCCCGAGCCCCGCGCCCAGCGCTAGCGCATGCACCGCGTGCCGCCGCGCCCCTCCCGCCTCACGCGCCCGGACGAAGCGCCACCACAGGAGCCCGGGCAGGACGAACAGCGCCGCGTAGCGAGTCAGCACCGCCAGGCCCAGCAGCGCCCCCACCAGGAAGGAACGGCCGGCGCTGTCCGCGCCCCGGACCTCCCGCGCCAGCGCGAGCGCGAGCAATGCGACGCACAGGGGCTCGGACCACGCCGCCGCCGCCACGTGCCCGAAGGGACGGTAGAGGACGATGAGCACCGCGCACGTCCAGAGGTAGCGCGCGCCCTGCCCCTCGGGGGCCATGGAGAAGAGCGCCGCGGCGAGCGCGGCGAAGCACAGCAGGTGCAGCGTGATGACCGCCGCATCCGGCCCCAGCCACAACAGGGCGGCCCAGGCCATGGGGAACAGGGGCGGCCACAAGTCCAGCGGCCGGGGCATGGCCGTGTCCACCGCGAGCAGCGTGCCCGACAGCCCCGAGCCCGACACCAGCCCACGGGCCACGGAGAGGTAGTGCAGCGAGTCCGGCGTGTACTCGACGCCCAGGCAGAAGAGGCTGAAGGCCGCAGTGACGCCGAAGACACCAGGCCAGAAGGCCCGCGCGGGGATGCCGCCACGCTCACGGGCCGCGGAAACGTCCATGGCTCGAAGTCTACACGCGGCGGGCGCGGCCTCAGGAAACGATGAAGGACAACCCCTGGGACACCTCGCCGTCCGTCAGCAACCGCCACGCGCCCTCGGGCACGTCCAGCGTCACGCCGCCCACGGCCTCGCGGTGCAGGGTCCGCACCGGATGTCCCACCGCCGCCAGCATCCGCTTCACCTGGTGGTTGCGCCCTTCCGTCAGGGTGAGCTCCACCACGTCCGGCGCGCGCAGCCGGGCCCCCGCGGGCCGCGTCGGGCCGTCCTCCAGCACCAGGCCCTCGCGCAGTCGGAGGAGCGCCTCCTCCGGTGGCGGCCCCACCACGCCCGCCACGTAGCGCTTGGGCAGGTGCCGCTCGGGCGACGTCCCGTGTTGCACCAGGCGCTCGTCGTTGGTGAAGAGCAGCAACCCCGTGGTGTCCCGGTCCAGGCGGCCCACCGCGAGCCACTCATGGTCGCGCAGCGGAGGGGTGAGGCGCTCACGCAGACACTCGAACACGGTGCCCACGCCTTCGGCGTCCGAGCCGTGCACCACCAGCCCCGCGGGCTTGTGGAACATCAGCGCCAACACGGGCGCCTCCAGGTGCCTCACCTGCCCGTCCACCCGCACCTCCATCCCCGGACGCACCGGCGCGAAGGGCTCGCGCTCCACCCGCCCATCGAGCGTCACCCGTCCCTCGCGGATGGCCACTTCCGCCTGGGCGCGAGGCATCACTCCGGCCTTCCCCAGCGCCCTCGCCAACCAATCCGACCTGCCAGCGGGTTGCACGTCCTCCGGCCCTCTCCGCCGTGCCGCTTCCAGCCACCTCGGGGTCCGCTGCTTGCGTGTCATCCGCTCACGTCCTCGCTCATACCGCCCACCATCGCCCGCGCCCTCCACCGCCCACCCTGCCTGCGTACCAGGCTCCGTCCAGGCCAGCCACGAAGCATGTCTACCTTCTGATGCGAAGACACGCGGGGATGATGACCTGTGAGGTCCCCGCGACAGTTTTCCCCTCGGGACATGAAGGAGTCAGCATGGGAAGCGTCATCGACGGCAACATCCAAGGCAGCGGGTACGGGCAGCGCTCGGAAGAAGGCTCCCGCTTCGCCCGTGATGAGTCCGGCACGTCCGGGCTCGGGCAGGCCGGCAAGGAGCAGGCGAAGCAACTGGGCAGCGCCGCGAAGGAGCGCGTCTACCACCAGGTGGAGAGCCGCCGGGGTGACGTGGCCAAGGGAATGCGGGGGCTCGTCTCCACGCTGGAGGGCATCTCGGACAAGGACGAGGCGAAAATGGCCCGGCCGCTGCTCGGCCGCGCGGCGGGACTGCTCCGCCGCACGTCTGAACGGCTGGAGAGCGAAACCACCGAGGAGCTGCTCGCGGATGCCCAGACACAGGTCCGCGAGCGGCCCGGGCTCTTCATCGCGGGGTGCGTGGCGGCGGGCTTCGTTCTCGGTCGGCTCATCAAGGCGTGAGGGGAGTGCCACGAATGGAACCCACGATTCCCCATCGGGACGGAGACGGCTTCGGAGCGCTCTTCTCCGAGTTCACCGAGCAGGCACGCCGCCTGGTTCGCGCCGAGGTGTCGCTGGCGCGCGCCGAGCTGCGGACGGAGGCAAGGAAGGCATCGGCCGGAGCAGGCCTGCTGGCAGGCGGCGGCGTGGTGCTGCTCCTGGGGGCCATCACCTTTGTCGCCTTCCTGGTGGCGGTGCTGGCCGAGGCCCTCCCCCTCTGGGCGTCCGCCCTCATCGTCGCGGTGGTGCTGCTCGCGGTGGGCGGCGCCATTGCCTGGAGCGGACGCCAGCGGATGAAGCAGGTCCACGGGCCTGAAAGAACGATTCAAACCCTCAAGGAGGATGGGCAATGGGCGAGCAAGACCGCGCACTCCATGAAATCGCAGATGCACGGGCACGCATGAGCGAGCTCGCGGGCGAGCTGGCCCGGAAGGCGGAACCCGACCGGTTGAAGGCGCTCGCGAGCGAGAAGGCGTCGGCGCTGAAGGAACGTGCCCGCGAGACCGCCACGCACAAGGCCACCGAGCTCAAGCAGCACGCGAAGGAGGCCGCCGTGGAGAAAGCCACGGAACTCAAGACGCAGGCCAGGGAGACAGTGATGCACAAGAGCATGGAATTGAAGGAGCGGGCCGACTCGCCCAAGGGCTGGAGCCTGCTCGGCGCCCTCATGGGGGCGGGCGTTGGCTCGGCGCTGATGCGCAAGGCCTTCACCACACGCGCGGCGCACCACGACAGCGAGCTCGCATCTGGGAGAGACGAACGGTGGCGCCACGACGGCCCGCGCGCCGGCCGAGACGCCCTGCGCTACACCGAGGAGGCGGACAGCGAAGGCGCCCTCGCCGACATGAAGACCCGCGCCAGCGGCAAGGCGCATGAGGTGAGCGACAAGGCGCATGAGGTGAAGGACAGGGCGCGCGACAAAGCCACCGCGCTTCGGGAGCGGACCGCGGGCGCCGTGCACACGGTCCGGGAGCGGGCGTCACATGCGCGGGAGCGGGTTCCCTCGCGCGAAGCCGTCCAGCATCGGGCCTCCGACTGGTTCACCCGCACGGTGGATGAGCAACCCCTGCTCCTGGCCGTGAGTGGCATCACGCTGGGCATGCTGGCGTCCGCCCTGTTGCCGGTGACAGGAAAGGAGCGCAAGCTCATCGAGCCCGCGAAGCGCCGCGCACAGGAAGGTGTCTCTCAGCTCGGTGGACAACTCCAGGAAAAGCTCCAGGGAGAGGAACAGCAAGCGGCCGGCGACACAGGGAGCTCGCAGCAGGCAGCGTCCGCTTCCTCCAGCGTCAGCGCGAGCAACGTCGAAACAACCGGCCTGGGGGACTCAGGGAAAACACGCTGATGGGCGGAGCTCCCAGGAGCGGGCGGACCTGAACTCGCGACACGGCAGGCGGGCGGCTCCCCGGGAGCAAGGGGTGTGGCTCGCTGCCGTTTGACTCGGCCTGGAGCCTCTGCCATGTGCGCCGCCGTGGCCGTCCCTCCCGAACTCCTCACCGCCGTCAGTCATCCCCCGCCGCCGGGCCCCGCCGTCGCCTTCACCCTCCGCCTGGGCGAGGCGCTGCACCGCTACGGCACGCCCGCGCATCGCCTGGAGCTGCTGATGCAGCGGGTGTCGGAGCGCTTCGGACTGGAGGGGCGCTTCTTCTCCACACCCACGTCCATCTTCTCGTCCTTCGGGCCGCCGGAGGCCCTGCGCACCTCGCTCGTCCGCGTGGAGCCGGGCGACATGGACCTGGAGCGGCTGGCGCTGCTGGACACGCTGGCGGACGAGGTCATCCACGGACAGGTGCCCCCAGCCGAGGGAGCCCAACGCGTGGACGCCATCCTCGCGCAGCCCGAGCGCTTCGGCCCCGCGCTCCAGCTCCTCTGCTGGACGCTCGCGGGCGGCGCCGCGGGGCGGCTGTTCGGCGGTGGCCTCAAGGAGATGGCGGTGGCGGCGCTCAGCAGCCTGCTCATCGGCACATTGGGCGTGTTGACCCGGAAGCAGCCCACCACGGCCCGGGTGCTGGAGCCGGTGGCGGCCATCCTGTCCTCCGCCGTCGCCGCGCTTGCCGCGAGCCTGATGGGGCCGCTGTCCGCGCAGGTTGCCACGCTGGCGGGGCTCATCGTCCTGCTCCCCGGCCTCTCCCTGACGGTGGCCATCAACGAGCTGGCCACGCGCAACCTCATCTCCGGCACCTCACGCCTCACGGCGGCGGCGCTCGTCTTCCTCCAGCTGGGCTTCGGCGTGGCCCTGGGCAGTCGGCTGTCGGTGGTGCTGCCCGCGCCGCCCATGGCGCCGCTGCCCCCCGCGCTGCCGGACTGGACGCAGCTGCCCATGCTGCTGGTGGCCATCTTCGCGGTGTGCGTGCTCTTCCGCGCGCGCCCCAGGGACTGGGGCTGGATTGCCGGAGCCTGCACGTTCGCCTTCGCGGGGGCCCGGCTGGGCTCGCTGCTGCTGGGGGCTCAGCTGGGTGCCTTCGTGGGCGCGCTGCTGCTGGCCATGGGCAGCAACGCGCTGGCCCGGCTGCGCGACAAGCCCTCCATCACCACGCTGGTGCCCGGGCTCATGCTGCTGGTGCCTGGCAGCGTCGGCTTCCGCAGCCTGTCGTCCCTGCTGGAGCGGGACGTGGTGGCCGGCGTGGACACGGCCTTCTCCATGCTGATGGTGGCCGTGGCGTTGGTGGCGGGGCTGCTGTCCGCCAATGCCCTGGTCCCCACGCGCAAGGTGCTCTGACTCAGCCCAGGCGGGTGAGGTACACCGCCACCAGCGTCAGCAGGAAGTAGTGCACCAGCCCGCCCGCGCCGGCGTAGTCCTTCGCGATTCGCTGGCCGAAGAAGAGCGCCACCAGCGACACCGCGGAGAGCAGCGCGCCCCAGAAGGCCAGCGTCGCGCTGCCCGTGGCCACCAGCGACACCAGCCCCGCGGCGCTGAGCGCGCCCGCCGCCAGCTCCAGCACGGTGACGGTGGCCAGCATCAGCGGCACCACGCCGCGCAGCGGGCTCTTGGAGAAGTGGCCCGTGAGCCAGCCCAGGTTGCCCTTCCAGTCGATGACCTTGTCGAGGCCGGACTGGAGGAAGAGGATGGCCAGGAAGACGGCGCAGAGCGCCTGGAGCAACCAGACAGTGAATTGAGCGGATTCGAAGGGCGGCATGGCGCGGCCACTCTAGCCGCCTTGTGGCCAAGCCCAAGCCTTCTTGCAAGGACAGCAGGCAGCCAGACAAAAGCGCCTCTCGTGCCTGCCCTTCCGCGAAGGCAGCCCTACCTTGGCGGGTATGGCAACCGAGCAGACCGCCCAGCGGGTGTTCACCGGGCTCATCATCCTGTCCATCATCCTGCTGGCCCTGGTCGTCCGCCCGTTCGCCAAGGCCTTCTTCCTGGCGGCGGTGCTCGCGGGAACCTTCTACGGCCTCTATTCGCGGCTGAGCCGGAGGCTGCGCGGACACAACAACGTGGCGGCGGGGGTCATCGTCTCGGGGGTCATCCTGGCCCTGCTGCTCCCCCTGGGGGGCCTGACGGCCTTCGTCGTCACCGAGGTGTCGGACGGCGTGAAGTTCGTCTCCGACACGGTCCAGCGGGAGGGGGTGGAAGGGCTGATTGACAAGATTCCCGGCCCGGTGCGTGGCCCGGTGGAGCGGCTGATGGAGCGCATCCCCCTGGAGGAGGCCCAGCTCGACGAGACGCTGCAGCAGCAGGTGAGCACCCAGGGCGGAACAGCGGCGCGGGCCGTCACGGGGGCGGTGGCGGCGACGGGCTCCATCGCGTTCCAGACGGTGATGATGCTCATCGCCCTCTTCTTCCTGCTGACGGAGGGCGCGCGGCTGGTGAGCTGGGTGGAGAGCGTCTCGCCGCTGCGGCGCGGCCAGACGGGGGAGATCCTGCGGGAGTTCCGCAGCGTCTCCGTGGCGGTGCTCGTCTCGTCGGTGGCCACCGCGGGCGTGCAAGCGGCGGCGGCGCTCGTCGGCTTCCTCATCGCCCGCGTCCCCGCGGCGCTCTTCTTCGCGGGCGTGGCCTTCTTCATGGCGCTCATCCCCGCGGTGGGCGCGGCCATCGTGGTGTTGGCCGCCGCGGCGCTGATGTTCTTCAGCGGCCACCCGTGGGCCGCGCTGTTCCTCGCCATCTGGGGCACGGTGGTGGTGGGGCTGGTGGACAACATCGTGAAGCCGCTGCTGGCCAAGCGCGGCATGCACCAGCACGCGGCCATCGTCTTCTTCGCGCTCCTCGGAGGCCTGGCCGCGTTCGGCACGGTGGGCCTGCTGTTGGGGCCCCTCATCGTGGCCTTCTTCCTGGCCCTGCTGCGCATCTACGAGCGCGACTACGGCCGGCCCACGCCGCGCCCCGGAGACCCGGCCACGCCCGGAGGCTCGGGCGGCGGCGAGGGCCTCATCATCCGCCCATCCGAGCTGTCCGCGGAGACGCGCGAGCGCCACTGAGGCCCCGCTGAAACAACACGGCCCCGCTCCCCGCGCGAACGGGGAGCAGGGCCGCGACGATTCACGCGAGGCCGCTCAGAACGCCGAGCCGTTGACGCGATGGCCCGGCGAGGCCTTCAGGCTGGACAGGCTGGTGTGCAACACGAAGGTCGCCGCGGCGCCCAGGTCCGGGCTGCGGTTGGCGGACACGCCATCCGTGCCACTCACGCCGGAGGACAACACCGCGGACTCCACCACCGCGCCGGTGGCCATCTTCACGATGACGGTGTCGCCGCTGTTGGACAGGCCCAGGGTGCCCGTGGAGGCGGACACCGCGTTGGGCGTCCCAGACGGGATGCCCGCCGCGCCGCCGAACACCACGATGACGCCGCCCGCCGCCAGCGACGTGCCGCCGGGGAAGGTGTGGCGCACGCTGACCGCGTCGGACACCGTCCACCCGCTCAGGTCCACCGCCCCGGTGCCCGTGTTCACCAGCTCCACGAACTCGCCCACGACGTTCGAGCCCGGCTCGTTGACCATCACCTCGTTGATGAGGACCTTGCCCGTGCCACCCGTCGGAGCCGTGGTGATGGTGAAGGCCGCGTCGCTGGTGTCGCTGACGCTGGCGTCGGCCGCGTCGCTGATGCGCACGCGCGCGGTGGTGGTGGCGCTGGACGGCACCGTCCAGGCGTAGCTGCCCGCGGAGGCGGCCGTGTTGGCGGCCAGGGTGCTCCAGGTGCTGCCATTGAGCGTGTACTCCAGCTTCACGTTCGCGACGCCGGTCGACGTCCAGGCGATTTCGCGCACGCTCCCACCCGCCCAGCTCTCACCGCCGTTGGGCGACGTCACCGTGACGGAGGCGTCGTCACCGGTGGCGCCGTCCCCTGGGATGAGGAAGTCCTTGATGACGGCCATGTGCTGCATGCCGGAGGCGGCGCTGTCGCCGTAGAGCGCGGGGGAGATGGCGCTCAGCGGCGTGTACACGCGCGTGTCCACCACCAGCCCGTTGGCGAAGCTGCCGCCGCCGATGACGACGGACGTCTGGTGCGCGAACAAGTCACTGTCCACCAGCACATGGTCATACGGCCTGTTGCGGCCCGCGTTGGTGTTGCCATTGCCGTTCTTGTCCACCGGATGGGGGCCAGCGGTGCGCACCACCTGGGACAGCGTGCTGAAGGCGGACTCGTTGCGGCTGCCGGTGTTCAAGTCTCCGCCAATCACGAGGTAGTCGTCCGCGGGGATGTTGGCCCGGATGCGGCTGACCAGGCTGCTGGCCTCCGAGTTGCGATTGCCGCTGCTCGTGGTGAGGAAGTGCACGCTCACCGCCCAGAGGTCCTTCGGGCCCGGCACGTCGATGCGCGCCCAGGCGAAGTCGCGGTTGGAGACGTAAGGGTCATCCCACTCGCCCGAGGCGATGATGGGGTAGCGGCTGATGATGCCGTTGGGAATCTGCGCCCCGCCCTCGCGGTAGTAGTTGAACTGCGTGCCGAAGGCCGTGTCCACGAAGCTCCGGAGGTCCGCCGCAGAGTTCGACTTGTAATTGAACTCCTGAATCATCACCACGTCGGCGTCCGTGCCCTGGAAGATGCGGATGCCGTGGCCCAGGTCGTAGTCCTGCCCGTTGCCGCTGGATGTATTGGCCGCCAGCAGGCGAAGGCGGACCTCGCCCAGCGCGTCCTGCCGCTGTCCGACTTCCGCGCCGTCGAGCCCCACGGGCTCCAGCGACGAGTCCTCGCCACCACACGCCGCGAGCACCGCCAGCAACAGCGCCGCAGCATGGCGACGCCAGTTCAACCACACCGGGCTTGTTGGAATTGCGTTGTCACGCACGATGCACAGTCCTTCCCCTGGCAAGGGGCTGTTGAGAGGTCGATTGAGACATCCACACGATACCCGCTTCACGGGGAATGCGATGCTCACCCGTCTCCTTTATCAGGGAGGGACCCACACGCGTTGCGTGAAACATTCGTGAAACTGGCGGAGCCGGGCGCTACAGCGCGGCGGCGGCGGACAGGGCGACGGCGAGATACCGAAGGCCCTTGCCGAGCGTGACGAAGAAGACGAAGGGCAGCGGACGCACCCCCAGCATGCCGCCGGCGATGACGAAGGCGTCACCCACCACGGGGAGCCAGGACATGATGAGCGCGGGCGCGCCCCACCTCCGCGTCCAGGCCTCCACGCGCTGCATGCGAGGCCCCTCCTTCTCACGGCGCCGCGCGTACCAGCGCCCCAGGGCGCCTCCGCCACCGCCCGCCACCCACCGGCCCAGCCCGTAGAGCGACAGCGCGCCCAGCACGTTGCCCGCGGTGGCCACCCCGATGGCGGTGACGGGCGCCGTCCCGCCGTAGACGAGCGCGGCCAGCAGCGCCTCCGACGGCACCGGCACCACGGAGCCCGCAAGCATCGCGACGAGGAACAGCCCCGGGAGGCCCCAGGTGGCGAGTGCGGACGGGTCGGGCATCAACGCTTCGGAGGTGAGCGCCCCCAGCCTGCCATGCCGCCCGCCGCGGCGCACGCGCTCAGACGCCCGGGACGCAAGGTCTGCGCCCCAGCCCACCCACGCGCAGCAATTGCGCTCCGTCCCGGCCCGCGCACACGTCCCCCCCGGGGAGAGAGGGCCACGGCGCGGCGCTTGCTATGGGGCGGGGCCTACACCCCAGAGCGGGAAGGAACGCCGCGCCCATGAGCAGCACCGTCGCCCCAGCCCCGAGCTCCGACCTCCGCCTCGTGCCGGTGGAGATTGCCCCCGAGACGTTCTGGGTGGGCAAGCGCGAGCCCGGCAACATCTTCTACGCCAACCCCTACCTGCTGCGCTTCCGCGGCACGGACAAGAAGACGCAGCGGCCCACGGAGTTCAACCTCCTCATCGACCCGGGCTCGAGCAGCGACTTCTCCACCATCCACACCAAGGTGACGGCCCTCATCGGTGGCATGGACCGGCTGTCGGCCATGTTCATCAACCACCAGGACCCGGACGTGGGCTCGTCGGCGAGCATCATCTCCGCGCGCTACGCGCCCCGGGCCGGGCTGCTGTGCTCGGAGGACACCTGGCGGCTCATCGTCCACCAGAACCTGCCGCGCCACCGCTTCATCCCCACGGAGAAGTTCGCGCAGGGGCTCAGCGTGCCCACAGGCCACCGGCTGCTGCCGGTGCCCTCGCCCTTCTGCCACTTCCGCGGCGCCGTCATGCTCTATGACCCGCAGACGCGCGTGCTCTTCACCGGAGACCTCTTCGGCGGGCTCACGGACTCCAACGCCAAGGGCATCTGGGCGGATGAGTCCGACTGGGCGGGCATCCGCGCGTTCCACCAAATCTACATGCCGGTGAACGCGGCGCTGCAACGCACGGTGGCGGCCATCCGCAAGCTGGAGCCGGGCGTGGAGATGATTGCGCCGCAGCACGGCCGCATCATCCGAGGGCCGCTGGTGCAGCAGTTCCTGGACCGCATGGAGAAGCTCCAGGTGGGCCTGGACATCATGGACGAGGCGCAGGACCGCACGCACCTGCAGGCCTGGAACTCCGTGTTGGACCGGGTGGTGTCGCTGGCGCGCGGCTACCTGGGCGACTCCGTGGAGGCCAAGCTGGCCGCGAGCCAGGACCTGCCGGACACGACGCAGTATGACGGCGCGCGGCTGGTGGTGAACCGGCTGGGCAAGTGGACGGTGGAGCACGTGGTGGACCTGTTGTGCCACGGCGAGCCGCCGGAGATCGCCGGCCCCATCATCGTCGAGGCCACCAGCGCCGCGTCCGAGTACAACCTGCCCACGCCGCACCTGGACATCGAGGGCGTGGGGGCACCGTCCCACATCTCGCTGCTCGACCCCTGAGAGCGACGACGCAGCCGAGGGAGGACGAGGTGCACTCGACCGACGACGTAGAAGGCGTGGCGTACCTGGGGGGCGCCGCGCCGGAGCCGCCGCCCCGCGCCGACCTCCCCCCTGTCCCGCGGCGGGCGGAGACCCCTCCCGAGGCGACGCTCCAGCCGGTGACGCCACCACCGGCCCTGTCGCTCGCGGAGACACTGAGCCCGGTGACCCCCATGTCGCCGCACGGCACGCTGCTCCAGGGCATTCCGGTGCCCGCGCCCGCCAGCGTCATACGGGGCCTGGTGCCCGGCCAGACGGTGGCCCAGCGGTACCAGGTGGAGCGCTGGCTGGG
Source organism: Myxococcus sp. AM010 (assembly GCF_013372585.1). Classification (NCBI taxonomy): domain Bacteria; kingdom Pseudomonadati; phylum Myxococcota; class Myxococcia; order Myxococcales; family Myxococcaceae; genus Myxococcus; species Myxococcus sp. AM010. The sequence goes on along the minus strand of NZ_JABXEO010000010.1, from coordinate 106,927 downwards.
CGCCGGGGGCAGCTCCGCCGTGTACGAGGCCATCGACCTCCGGCAGGACTTGCGCGTGGCCCTCAAGGTCCTCGCGGTGCCCCACGCGGATGCCGCGATGGTGGCGCGCTTCCGCCAGGAGGTGGAGCACGCCCGGGCGCTGGAGCACGTCAACATCCTGCGCGTCTTCGATGCGGGCGTGGACGGCGAGCGGCACTTCCTCACCATGGAGCTGCTGGACGGCGTGGATTTGCGTCAGCGGCTGTTGGAGCGGCGCGCCACGTTGGCGGAGGCGCTGCGCTGGCTCACCCACGCGACGGTGGCGCTGGAGCACGCGCACGGCCGGGGCGTGCTCCACCGCGACGTGAAGCCCGCCAACCTCTTCATCACCCGCACGGGCGTGCTCAAGCTGATGGACTTCGGGCTCGCCAAGAGCACGCACGTCATGGGGACGACGGCCCAGGGCGCGGTGCTCGGCACGCCGGAGTACATGGCGCCCGAGCAGGTGACGGGCAGCCCCGCGGTGTCACCCGCCACGGACCTGTACGCGCTCGGCGTGGTGGCCTACGAGCTGTTCACCGGACAGCTCCCCTTCCGCCACCCGGAGCCCGTGCCGTTGATGTTCCTGCACGTCCAGGAGCGCCCCGCGCCGCCGCGCGCGTTGCGGCCGGACTTGCCGGAGCCCTTCGAGCGCGTCGTGCTGCGGCTGATGGAGAAACGCCCCGAAGACCGGTACCGGACCGCGGCGGAGCTCCGCTCCGCGCTGGCGAAGCTGTGGCCTCATGCGATGAACGCTGATGCCCCGGCGGCGGCAGGGGCACCGACGCCGCTCCACGCGCGCGCCCGAGCGCCGGAGCCGGGAGGCGGCACGGGCTGAGCGGAACGTGCCCGCTGTCACGCCCATGATGCCGAGGACTCCGTCCTGCCTGGGGCCAGCAGCGCCAACCCGAGCGCCGCCATGGCCGTGAGTCCAGCGGCGATGCCGAACTGCAAGGCGAAGTGCCCGCGGGCCAGCGCGAGCACCGCCACCGCCAGCGAGCCCCCCAGCAGCCGCGTGGCGTAGAGCGCGCTGGTGACGATGCCCCGGTGGTGCCAGGGCGCGCGGGACTGCGGCCCAATCAGCGACGTGCTCGCCGCGGGCCCCAGCCCCAGGCCGAGCACCGCCAGCCCCACCAGCGCCGCGGGCACGCCCCAGCCTCGCGCGGCGGCCCATGACAGCCACCCGGCCCCCAGCGCCGCCACCGCGAAGCCCACGCCCGCGCTCAACCGCATGCCCCCCCGCACCAGCAGCTTCACGCCGAAGGTGGAGCCCACGGACCAGCCCAGCAGCATCGGCAGCAGCGCCAGCCCCGCCGCCAGCGGCGTGTGGCCGCCCTGCTCCGTCATCCACAGCGGCACCCACGCGGCCATGCTGTACAGCAGCGCGCCACCCGCCATGCCGCCCACGACGCCGCTGAGCACCGCGCGGTCTCTCAGCAGCTCCGCCGGGAGCAACGGAGACACCGTCGCGCGTTGCTGCCGCACCAGCAGCCAGCCCGCGCCCACGGCGGCCAGCGCGCAGGCCCACCGCAGGCTCGCGGCGCCCGGCTCCAGCGAAAAGAGGAGCAGCGCCGCCGAGGAGCCCGCGAGCACGGGCCCCCACCGGTCCATGCGGACCTCCGAACGGCGAGGCGGGTCGCGGTAAGACAGGTACAGCAGCGCCGCGGCGAACAGGCCCACCGGCACGTTGACCAGGAACACCCAGCGCCACGAGGCGTGCATCACCAGCCAGCCGCCAATGAGCGGCCCCACGACGTTGCCCGCGCCCCAGGCCCCCGTGAACAGCCCCTGCACGGCGACGCGCTCGCGCAGCGTGTAGAGGTCAGCGGTGATGGTGAGCGTGGTGGGCTGCAGCGCGCCCGCGCCCAGGCCCTGGATGACCCGGAAGGCGATGAGCCCCGGCACCGAGTCCGCCAGCCCACACAGCGCCGAGCCCACCAGGAACAGCCCCATGCCGAAGAAGAAGACGGGCTTGCGGCCCAGCCGGTCCGCCAGCTTCCCGGAGACGAGCACGCCGACGGTGGAGGCGAAGAGGAAGGCGGAGAACACCCACGAGTAGAGGTGCTGACCTCCCAGCTCCCGGGTGATGGTGGGCATGGCGCTCGTCACGACGGTGCCCTCGAACGCGCTGACCACCAGGGCCAGCAACACCGCGCCCGTCGCTGTCCGCCGCGCCACGCCGGGACGCGCGCTGGCCATGGGCTCCGCTGTGACGCCGCTTCCGTCCATCACCTCTCTGTACGCCCCATGCCCCCATGCGGAAACCGCATCTTCCGCATAGGCTCCTTGCGGAATCCGCATGACCTCCGAACAGCTCCGAGCCTTCCTCGAAGTCGCCCGGGCGGGACGCCTGGCCACCGCCGCGCGTGGGCTGGGGCTGTCCCAGTCCGGTCTCTCCCGGCAGCTCCAGTCGCTTGAAGCGGCGCTGGGCACCCGCCTGCTCGTCCGCACGCCCGGCGGCGCGGTGCTGACAGACGCGGGAGAGCGCTTCCTGCCTCACGCCCAGCGGGCCCTGGACGCATTGACGGCGGGCACCTCGGAGCTGGAGCGGCTGTCGGGGACGCCACACGGCGTGGTGTCGCTCGGCACGCTGCATACCGTGGGAGCGTACCTGCTGCCGGACATCATCCCGGCCTTCGCTCGCCAGTTCCCGGAGGTCCAGCCGCGACTGAGCGAGGGGCTGGCGCCGGCCCTGGAAGAAGGCGTGGCACGCGGCGCCCTGGACCTGGCCATCCTCTCTTTGCCCGCGCGGCGCGCCGACCTGGTGGCGCAGCGACTGTGGGAGGAGTCCCTGGTGCTCGCCGTCCCGCGAGGCCACCGGCTGACGAAGTCAGGCAAGCCCGTGACGATGGACGAGGTCGTGGGAGAGCCCTGGGTCGTCATCCCCGGCATGAGCGGCACCCGGGCCATGGAGGCCGCCTGCGAGGCGCGGGGCGTGACACCTCGCCTGGCGGTGGAGACGGACAACGCGGAGGCCATGCGCCGCATGGTGGAGCGCGGCCTGGGCGTCGCGGTGGTGCCGCAGTTGATGGCCCGAGACCACCATGCCCAGGGCTTCGACGTGGTGACCCTGGCGCGCGCCGGGCTGAAGCGGCAGGTCGCGCTGATTCACCGGGGAGAGGGCTACCTCACGGCCGCGGCGCGGGCGCTCAAGTCCTTCATCGTGGAGAGCGTGCGCGCCATGCCCGAACCCTGGGGCACGAGGAAGGCCGCTCCAGGCCCGCGGGTGCGCTAGCGTGCCGCGGCCGGTGGCGCCGCCTTCACGAGGCCCGCCGAGACACGGAGACGCCTCATGGCCCGGACGGACAGCTTCGTTGAGTACACGGTGGAACTGCTGGAGAAGCTGGGGCCCGTGCGGTCGCGGTCGATGTTCGGCGGCTGGGGGCTCTACTTCGGCGGACGGATGTTCGGGCTCATCGGCGACGGGCAGCTGTTCCTGAAGGTGGATGACGTCACCAGGCCGGACTTCCAGGCCGCCGGCTGCCGGCCGTTCGTCTACGAAGGCAAGGGCGCCCCGGTGGAGATGGGCTACTGGACCCCGCCCGCGGACGCCGCGGATGACGCCTACGCGCTCCTGCCCTGGGCCCGGAAGGCCGTGGACGCGGCGAACCGGGCCGCGTTGAAGAAGGCCAGGAAGGCGCCCGCGAAGAAGCGCGCCTCGCGCGTCAAGCCGTCTTGATGGCCGCGGCGTCCTCCAGCCCCAGCTCGACGACGGACGCCTCGCGCATCTTGAACTTCTGCACCTTGCCCGTCACCGTCATCGGGAACGCGTCCACGAACTTCCAGTAGCGGGGAATCTTGAAGGACGCGATGCGGCCCGCGCAGAACCGCGTCAGCTCCTCGCCGGTGAGCGCCACGCCCGGCTTCGCGCGCACCCAGGCCATGACCTCCTCGCCGTACTTCTTGCTCGGCACGCCGATGACCTGCGTCTCGCTGACGCCCGGGTGCGTGTGGAGGAACTCCTCGACCTCGCGCGGGGAGATGTTCTCCCCGCCCCGGATGATGGTGTCCTTGATGCGGCCCACCACCTTCACGTAGCCCTCGTCATCCATCACCGCGAGGTCGCCGGTGTGCATCCACCCGGCGGAGTCCACGGCCGCGGCGGTGGCCTCGGGGTTGGCCCAGTACCCCAGCATGACGCTGTACCCGCGCGTGCACAGCTCACCCTGCGAGCCACGCGGCACCACCGCCCCCGTGCCCGCGTCGATGACCTTGACCTCCAGGTGCGGGTGCACGCGCCCCACGGTGGACACGCGCTTGTCCAGCGGCTCATCCAGCGCGCTCTGCGTGGACACTGGCGACGTCTCCGTCATCCCGTAGCAGATGGTCACCTCGCGCATGTGCATGCGCGACTGCACCTGCTTCATCACCTCCACCGGGCACGGAGAGCCCGCCATGACCCCGGTGCGCAGCGTCGACAAATCGAACTCACCGAAACGCGGATGCTCCAGCTCCGCGATGAACATGGTGGGCACGCCGTACAGCGACGTGCAGCGCTCGGCCTGCACTGTCTGGAGCACCGTCAGCGGGTCGAACGCCTCGGCGGGAATCACCATGGTGGCGCCGTGGCTGGTGCAGGCCAGGTTGCCAATCACCATGCCGAAGCAGTGATAGAATGGCACCGGGATGCACACCCGGTCCTCGGGGCCGTAGCGCAGGGCCTCCCCGATGAAGAAGCCGTTGTTCAAGACGTTGTGGTGCGACAGCGTGGCGCCCTTCGGAAAGCCTGTCGTCCCCGACGTGTATTGGATGTTGATGGCGTCATCGAACTGGAGCGACGCCTCGCGGGCGGTCAGCGCGTCCTCGGGGACCGCCTTCGCGCCGTCGAGCAGCCGCTGCCAGTCGTCCTCCAGCACCAGCGCCGTCTCCAGGCCGCCGCAGCGCGGCTGGACCTCCTTCACCATGCCCCGGTAGTCCGTCTGCCGGAAGCCCCGCGCATGGAGCAGCACCTTCGCGCCGGACTGGTTGAGGGCGTACTCCAGCTCCGAGGTGCGGTAGGCCGGGTTGATGTTGACCAGGATGGCGCCGATACGGGCCGTGGCGTACTGGACGGCCACCCATTCGAACCGGTTGGGTGACCAGAGGCCCACCCGGTCCCCCTTCTGGACGCCCAGGGCCATCAGCCCCCGGGCCACCTGCGAGGTGAGCGCCCAGAGCTGCTGGTACGTGGCCCGAAACCCCTGGGACGCCACCACCAGCGCCTCCCGGTCCCCGTGGCGCTCGACGGTGCGGCGCAGGTTCTGGCCAATCGTCTCCCCCAGCAGCGGGGTGGTGCTGGTGCCATGAGCGTAGGAAGGGACCGGGCTTTGGGACATGGCGTCATCGTCCCGCCTGGTGGGACACGCGGCAAGCGCCGCGAAACTCCGCTGTCCACCGCGCGCCAGCCAGGGCCCCCAGGGGCCTGCCCCCTCCCGGGAAATGACAGTCGGCTCTGGAATCTGCCATTACGCCGTGCAGCCAGCCCACGCGCCGCGTTAGAAACGGGGGCTCATGGATGACTCCAACGCCAGGCTGGTCGCGGCCCTGCTGGAAGCCCGGCAGCGCCACTGCTTCCCTGCGGACGTGCGGCGCGCCGCTCCCGAATTCGTAGGCCAGGTGCTGGGCCTGCTCTTCCCCCACTTCGCAGACCGCCTGGAGTGTACGGCCGCCGCCGTCCACCGCGACGTCACCACCGTGGAGGCCAGCCTCCACCGCATCCGGGACACGCTCGCGCCCCTGTACCCGGGCATCGAGCGGGACCTGCCGGCGCGCTTCATGGAGCGGCTGCCCGGGCTCTACGACTGGCTGCGCCAGGACGCGGACGCCATCTTCGAGGCGGACCCGGCCGCGCGCACCGTGGACGAGGTCATCCTCACCTATCCGGGCTTCACCGCCATCGCCATCTACCGGGTGGCCAACGCGCTGCACGCCCTGGGCTTCCCGCTGCTGCCCCGCCTGCTCACCGAGTTCGCGCACCAGCGGACCGGCGTGGACATCCACCCGGGCGCCACCATCGGCCGGCGCTTCGTCATCGACCACGGCACCGGCGTCGTCATCGGCGAGACGACGCTGATTGGGGACAACGTCAAGCTCTACCAGGGCGTCACCCTGGGCGCGCTCGTGGTGGAGAAGGGGCTGACGGACAAGAAGCGCCACCCCACCATCGAGGACGACGTGGTGGTGTACGCCAACGCCACCATCCTCGGCGGTGAGACGGTGGTGGGCCGGGGCAGCATCATCGCCGGCAACGCCTGGCTCACGCAGAGCATCCCGTCTCAATCCGTGGTGACCCGCCGCAGCGAAGTGCGTCAGCGCGGCGCGGACGGCTCGCTGGACGCACTCGAATTCCACATCTGACCCACCGACGAGGCCCCCCATATGAAGGTGAACAACATCCTGGAGACCATCGGAAACACGCCGCACGTGCGCATCAACCGGCTGTTTCCGTCCCGCGTGACGGTCCACATGAAGCTCGAGCGCGCCAACCCGGGCGGCAGCATCAAGGACCGCATCGCGCTGTCCATGATTGAGGACGCGGAGCAGCGCGGCCTGCTCAAGAAGGACAGCGTCATCATCGAGCCGACCAGCGGCAACACCGGCATCGGCCTGGCCATGGTGGCGGCGGTGAAGGGCTACAAGCTGGTGCTCGTCATGCCGGAGTCCATGAGCATCGAGCGCCGCCGGCTGATGGCCGCCTACGGCGCCACCTTCGAGCTGACCCCGCGCGCGCAGGGCATGAAGGGCGCCATCGCCCGCGCCAACGAGCTGCTGTCGCAGGTGCCCAACGCGTGGATGCCGCAGCAGTTCGAGAACGAGGCCAACATCGAGGTCCACCGCCGCACCACGGTGCAGGAAATCCTCAAGGACTTCCCGGAGGGGCTGGACTACCTCATCACCGGCGTGGGCACCGGCGGCCACATCACCGCGTGCGCCGAGGAGCTCAAGAAGGTCTGGCCGAAGCTGAAGGTCCTCGCCGTGGAGCCCACCAAGTCGCCCGTCATCAGCGGCGGCCAGCCGGGCCCGCACCCCATCCAGGGCATTGGCGCCGGCTTCATCCCGAAGAACCTGCACCAGGACGCGCTGGACGGCGCGATTCAGGTGGCCGAGGAGGACGCCTTCGAGTTCACCCGCCGCGCCGCGCGTGAGGAGGGCATCTTCGTGGGCATCTCCTCCGGCGCCGCGCTGTCCGCCGTGAATCAGAAGCTGGGCGAGATGACCGACGGCAGCCGCGTGCTCGTCTTCAACTACGACACGGGCGAGCGCTACCTCTCCATCGAGCCGCTCTTCCCGGCCCAGTAGTCCCAGGGCCCTTTAGCCGCGGTGCGTCCGCACCAGCTCCACCAGCCGGTCCATCTCCTCGGGCAGGTTGTAGAAGTGGGGTGAGAGGCGGACGCGCCCGCGGCGCACCGAGAGGGCCACGCCCCGTCCGGTGAGCCACGCGCCGAGCGCGCCGGCCTCGCCCTCCGGAGGCAGGAAGGTGAGGATGCCCGCCCGGTGCTCCGGCGCGGGCCCCACGTCGCAGCCCAGCCCGCGCAGCCCCGTGTCCAGTTGGCCCAGCAGCTCGCGGATGCGCGCGGAGCTGGCGTCCACCCCCACCTCGTGCAGCAGCTCCAGCGCGGCCCCCAGGGCGTAGATGCCGGTGTACGCGGCGCTGCCCTCCTCCAGCTTGCCCGCGTCCGGGCGCAGCTCGAAGTGGCTGCGGTTGAAGTTCCACGGGTCGGTGGTGCTGCGCCAGCCCACCAGCACGGGCCGCAGCCTGGGCAGGACGTCCTTGGCCACGTAGAGGAAGCCGATGCCGGAGATGCCCAGCATCCACTTGTGGCTGTCCGCGCTGAGGAAGTGGATGCGGCTCTTCTTCACGTCCACGGGGATGCAGCCCACGCTCTGGATGCCGTCCACGCAGAACAGGACGCCCGCCCGCTCACACACGGCGCCCACCGCGTCCAGGTCGGTGCGGTAGCCGGTGGCGAACTGTACGGAGGACACCGCCACCAGCCGGGTGCTCGGGGTGAGCGCGGCCGCCACGGCCTCCGGCGTGACGCCCCCTTCGGGCGTCTGGATTTCGCGCACCGTCACGCCGCGGTCCTTCAGGTGCAGCCAGGGATAGACGTTGGAGGGGTACTCCAGCGAGGAGGCGACGACGACCTCGTCGCCGGGCTTCCAGTCCAGCCCCTCGGCCACCAGGCCCAGGCCGTGGCTGGTGCTGCGCACGAAGGCCATCTCACCAGGCTCGGCGTTGATGAGGCGGGCGGCCAGGCCCCGCACCCGCTCGCAGTGGGCCTCCCAGCCGCGCTCGTGTTTGATGCCGTGGTGGACGACGTCATCCATCCACCCACGCACGGCCTCGGCGACGCGCAGGCTGGTGGGGGCCACACCGGCGTGGTTGAGGTAGAGCTGCTCCCCCAGCACGGGGAAGAGGTCGCGGTAGGACTCGAGCGAGCGCGTCATGGTGACTGGGAGTGTAGCCACGTCGCCGCGCCGCGCCGTACCTCGTGAAGGCCGGGTGTCCGCCATGGACAGAGGGGGTGGGTTTTCCGTCTCTCGCGGGGATGCGATATGCGTCAGGGCCTGCTCGACGCGGAAGGACCCATGCGCCGCACCCTCCAGGACGCCATGAGGAGCACGTTGTTCGTGGGAGCCGCCCTGCTGGCGGGCTGCGCTGGGACCGTCCACGCGCCCTACCCGCCCATCCGCGCGGACCTGTCCCCCGCCGCCCTGGAGCGAGGGGCCTCCATCTTCCACGCGAGCTGCGAGTCCTGTCACCGAGGCGGCGACGCGGAGACGGCGTCGGGCGCGCCGCTGCGCGAGCTGCCCTCGTACATGGGGCGCTTCTACGCGGCGAACCTCACGTCGCATGCCGAGGCGGGCATCGGCGCCATGACGGATGAAGAACTGGCGCGGGCCATCCGCTACGCCGTGAGCCGCGATGGGCGGTTGATGGTGATGCCCAGCTACGGCATGGGCGACGCGGACCTGGCGGCGGTGCTGGGCTTCATGCGCTCCGGACATCCGCTCTTCACGCCGGACTCGGTGCCCGCGCCCCCGTCGGAGTTCAGCTTCTTCGGCGGCATCGGCTTCCGCTTCATCACCGGGAACGAGCCCGTGGAGCGGCCCGCCTCGGGCATCCCCGTGCCGCCCAAGGCGGCGACCCGGGAGTACGGCCACTACATGGCGCATGACGTCTATGACTGCGCCTCGTGTCACACGGATGGCTTCAGCCCTCGGAAGACAGAGGGCGATGACGTGTTCGCGGGGGGCATGGCGTTCGTCGACCCGGAGGGACGGAAGGTTCATTCCAGCAACATCACCTTCCACGAGACGGGGCTGGCGCACTGGACGCTGGAGGACTTCACCCGCGCGGTGCGTGACGGGCTGGCGCCGGATGGCTCCGTGCTGCGCTCGCCCATGCCTCGCTTCCGGGGCATGGACGCGGTGGAGGCGCGAGCGCTCTATGACTATCTGCGCTCGGTGCCGAACAGGGAGAACGCGGTGAAGGGCGCGCGGCCACGGCTCACCGCGGCGTCGGTGCGCCCGGACTGGGTGGCGGAGGAGCAGCGCGCGGAGACACGCCCCGAGGCAGCACCGGCCAGCGCGCCCGATGAGACGCGCGCTGGGGATGCGCCCGGTGCCAGGGGTTCCGTGAAGGAAGCAGCGGGAGACACCTCGGCTCCGTCCGTCTCCCCCGCGCAAACCCCGGCCATCCCGCGGGACACGCTGGGAGCAGAAGCCCCTGCCAGCGTGACGGCCTCGGCGACCGGCGCTGGCGCAGCTCCGCGCACGGAGCCTGGCGCCCCCCACCCGGGCGTGGACTCCGCGCCGTCCGCGAAACACGCTGCGGCCAGCCCCACGGCGCCCGCTCCCACGGCGCTGGCCAGCAAGCCCGCCCCCACCCGCAAGCCGCGCTCCGTCGAGCCCAAGGTGGACGCTCCCGCCCTCTTCGTGCGGTTTGGCTGCGCGAGCTGCCACGCCCCGGGCGCGCGCTACCACGACCGGCTCGACAAGGTCGCCACGCGCAGCGAGGCCGACCTGGTCCGCTGGGTGCGCAACCCCGAGCAGTTCCTCCCCGGCACGCCCATGCCCACCTACGCGGAGTTGATTGACGAGAAGACCGCGCGCGCACTGGTGCGCTGGGTGAAGGCGGGCGGCCTGGCCTCGCTTCCCTCCTCCCCGCGCTGAGCCGCGCCCCCAGCGCACGCGAAAAGACGTCCCGGAAATGACCGAGGAAAACCCCTGCTGGCGTATCCCGTCTGGAAGTTCTCAGCGGGCACCTCGTCGAGGCACTCGCTGGGCGCGTACCACCCCGGTGCCAACCGGCCCCAGCCCCGGGGTGGTGCGTGAGACTTCCCACCGCACCGTCGGCTGGCTCGCCAGCGTCTGCGGCTACAGGGACGGCTGCACCCGCGCCGCCGCTCGCGTACGGTGCGCCGCATGACGAAGTGCCTCCTCAACGTCGACCTGGGCGAGCTTCCTGGTGAAGACGAACAGCTCTACGCGTTGGCCCATGTGGCGAACATCGCTTGCGGCGGGCATGCCGGAGACGATGGGTCCATGCGCCGCGCGCTGGCGCTGTGCGAGCGGCACGGCACGCGCGCGGGCGCACACCCCTCCTACGAAGACCGCGAGGGCTTCGGCCGCCGCGCGCTCGACGTCACGCCGGAGCACCTCCAAGCGCAAGTGGCCGCGCAGTGCGGCCGGCTCGCGAAGCTGGCGGCGGACCGTCAGCTGCCCGTGACGTACGCCAAGCCTCACGGCGCCCTGTACCACGCGGCGAATGCCACACCGGCCCTGGCCCGCGCGGTGGTGGCGGGCGTGGTGGAGGCGCTGGGGACCGCCGCCACCTTCATTGGCCCCGGCACGGGCGCTCTGCATGACGCGGCCCTGGCGGCGGGACTGGCCTACGCCCGCGAAGGCTTCGCGGACCGGGGCACCCGGCCAGACGGCTCGCTGATTCCCCGAGGACAGCCCGGCGCGGTGCTGACCGACCACGCCCAGGCGCGGGCCAACACCGTGCGCCTGGCCACCGGCGGCACCGTGGACACCGTCTGCGTTCATGGCGACACGCCCGGCGCGGTGGCGCTGGCGCGCGAGGTCCGCGCCACCTTGGAAGCGCTCGCGCTCCGCTCCGAGCCCCTGGGCGACGGCGCCCTGCGACTGGTCCTCCCCGAGGGACTGGAGCGACGCGCCACGCGCGAGGCGCTCTGTGCCATGCCCGGTGTCCTCGACGCCGTCATCACCGAGGAACACGCCTGCGTGTACTTCGCCCCGGAGGCCCCCCCCGAGGAGCCTCGGCTCGCGCTGGCCCGGTTGCTGCGCATTCCAACGCCGGGGGCAGGACGGCCCCTCACGACCATCTCCGTGCGCTACGACGGGCAGGACTTGCGCGCGGTGGCGGAGCGCGCGGGCCTCACCGAGGACGAGGTGGCGCGGCGTCACACGGCGCGCGAGTACACGGTGCGCTGCGTGGGCTTCCTCCCTGGGTTTGCCTATCTGGGAGAGGTCGACCCGAGCATCGCGGTCCCCCGGCTGGCCACGCCCCGCACGCGGGTGCCCGCCCTGGCGGTGGGAATCGCCGGTGGGCGCACGGGGGTGTATCCCTTCGCGTCGCCGGGAGGCTGGAGCCTCATCGGCACCGCGCTGGACTTCACCGCCTTCACGCCCGAGCAGGGTTCGGTGCTTCAGCTCGGGGACCGGGTGCGCTTCGAGCGGGTGGACCGATGACGGGCTGGCTGGACATCACGAGCGTGGGTGCGCCCGTCACGGTGCAGGACGCGGGACGGCCCGGGCAGATGCACCACGGCGTGCCTCCGGGCGGACCGCTGGTCCCGGAGCTGCTCGCCGTGGCCAACCTCGCCGTGGGCAACGCGAGTGGAGCGGCGGCGCTGGAAGCCTTCGGCCGGCTGGAGCTGCGCGCCCGTGGCCGAAGCGTCCGCGTGTCCATGGACGGCCGCGCCTTCACGGTGGCGGATGGGGCGCGCCTCACCGTCCCCGCGCCCGAGTCGACGAGCGTGCGCTATGTCGCGGTGGATGGCGGGCTGGCGGTGCCGGAGGTGCTGGGAGGACACGGCACGCTGCTGGTCGCACGCCTGGGCGGGCACGAAGGCCGCCTGCTGCGTTCGGGAGACAGCCTGCCCCTGGGTGACGCGAACACGCGCGCCGAGACGCGGGCGCCCGGTGCGGCGCTGGATGCCGCGGCGCCCATCCGCGTGACGCTCGGGCCGGACAACCGCCGCTTCGAGCCAGCAACCGTGGCCACCCTGCTGTCGGGCGCCTTCACCGTGTCCGCTGCCACCGACCGCGTGGGGATGCGCCTCCAGGGGCCAGCGCTCACCCATGGCGACGAAGGCACGGGCACGTCGCGCCCCATGGTTCGCGGGGCCATCCAGGTGACGCTGTCAGGAACGCCCATCGTGCTGGGGCCCGACCATCCGACGACGGGCGGCTATCCACTCATCGCGACGGTCATTCGCGCGGATTGGGGCCGGCTGTGCGCTCGCCGTCCAGGCGCCGCTGTCCGGTTCCAGGAGGTGAGCCTCGACGAGGCACGGGCAGCGTGGCGCGAGCACGCGGAGCACTTCGGTATCAGCACGCGCCCCACGAAGCCGTAATCCACGTCACGGCGCCTCCAGCTCCGGGGGCCACAGCGCGCCCAGGTCCAACTCCAGGTCCTCGAACGGCTCGGCGCGCACACACGCATCCCCTGAGTACTGCCCCCGCACGACCCAATCGCCTTCCCGCCGTGCGAAGACCTCCAGCGTCTTCACGGCGGGGTCCACCAGCCACACGTGCCCCACGCCTTCGCGCGCGTAGAGTTCCCGCTTGCGGTTCCTGTCCAGCTTCCGGGTCGACGGTGACAGCACTTCACAGACCCAGTCCGGCGCCAACGTGAAGAACGGCACTCGCTTCATCACCGGCATGCGCTCGCGGCGCCATCCCGCGATATCCGGCACCAGGACGTCCTGACCGAAGTGCAGCTCGGGCTCGGTAACAATCCACCAGCCTCCCGGCGCTCGCTGCCCGACCTGAAAACGGGAGACAAGCAGACCGCCCAGCACGGAGTGCGCCACCGCATGCGGACTCGCGGGCCTCGGCAGCGCGATGAGCTCACCGTCGATGATCTGCCCGACCATGTTCTCGGGCAGCGCCATCAGGTCTTCATAGGTCGCGGGACGCTTCGTTTGATTCCCCATTCCGGGACTCCCCAGGCCAGCCGCCTCTCCCCCCTCTATCATCTGTCCTGCCTCCCCCAAGTGGAACCCCACCTGAAACAGCGTGTCCAGGGATTCCTACCTCAGGGGTCCGACATGCCCTCGGGGGCAGGGCGCAAATCTTTTCCCGTTTTCCACCGATAATACGGGAATGAAGACTCCGCTCCCCAATCCCCGTGCCCCCGAGCGCCCCACGGAGTCCGGGGAGCCCACGCATCCTCCTCGCAACGAGCTGAGGCTCCCGGCGCCCTCGTGCGACCCAGCCGCCGAGCCCACCGGCTCGAGCCCACTCCAGGGCCCCCGCGTCGAGCCGGGGACCTACCCTTCCCCCGAGGACGTGCGGCACATCTGCGCCATGAAGGACCTGGTGGTCCGCAACCAGGCGGTGACGCAGAGCTACTCCGACCTGTCCAACGCCGTGGGTCAGCTCCTGGGCACGGAGAACGCCAACTGGTCCACCTTCGCGACCTGGGCCTCGAAGCAGGCCGGCGTGAGCATCCGCGGCGAGGACATGCCCAGGTTCTTCACCGACGTGCTCAAGGGACTCGACGGCGTCACCCGGCCGCTCTCCCAGGTCGACGACCTGCTGCGCAAGCTGGGCCTGCCCGCCCTTCCCCTGGCGGACATCGGCTCAGCCGGCAATGACGCCATCCAGAACGTCAGCCTGGCCATCTCCGAGGGCAACAAGCGGGTATTCGAGGAGGTGGGCCAGGAGCTCTCCCGCTTCGTGGCGACCTTCCAGGGCGACACCCAGTACGACACGGCGAAAGTCGCGCAGTACCTGAGCGAGTTCCCCGCCGACAAGCCGGTGCTGGAGGAAGCCTTCGGCCACTACGCCCAGGCCATGTTCGAGACAGACCCGAAGAAGAAAGCCGAGCTGATGCTCCTGGCCAACAACAAGGTGGGGCTGCACGAGCAGCGAAGGCTCCAGCCGCAAATCGAGCAGGCGCTCAACGCCCCCATGAAGGAGACCTTCCACGGCATCCTGCGGCAGACCATCGAGGCGCAAATCAACGCGCTCCCCTTCCCCGCCAACCTCGCGGGCAAGGCGGCGCTGAAGTCAGGCGTGGTGGACGCCGCGCTCGGCCCCGTGGTGGAGCGCATGGCCAGCGCGTTCCGCCGCCTCGCCACCGAGCACATGATGAAGCTGGCCGTTCCCGGAAGCGCGCTGAAGCTGGGCAATGATTTGCCGCCGCCACCGGGCATGGAGTCCACGCTCTTCCCGCCGCACCTGCGCACCATCGAAAGCCCCGAGCTGCGAAAGCTGCTGGCGCAGTTCGACAAGAGCCCGGACAGCCTCGAGGGCTCCGGGGCGGAAGACTGGAGCCGCCTGGACCAGCGGATGAACTACATCATCGACCTCTTCCGCTCGCGTCAGTCAGACCCGGCCCTGTTCGACCCGCCGTTCGGCCAGCGCGTCGCATAGGCTCGACGGCACGGCTGCAACGCCCAGGGACGCAACTTTTTCCGGGTTCAACCGATACTGGAGAAGATGAGTCCCCCCAGAATCGGCTCCCGTGCCCCCGCCCGTCCCACCGAGCTCCGCGAGCTGCCCCGCCCCGCTCGCAACGAGGTCAAGCCCCAGGCCAAGGCCCAGGTGACCCGGCCCGGCATGTCCGGGGTGTCCCAGTTCGAGTCCCCGCCCGCCCGGCAGCAGCCGGTGGCGCTGAATGCCCCCGCGGCCCTGGCGCGCGGCCCGAGCGTCGCGCCGGGCAGCTACCCCACCGCCGCGGACGTGCGGAACATCGCCGCCATGCAGGACCCGGTGGCGCGCAACCACGCGATTACCCAGGGCTATTCGGACCTGTCCAACGCCGTGGGTCAGCTCCTGGGCACGGAGCACGCCAACTGGTCCACCTTCGGGACCTGGGCCTCGAAGCAAGCCGGCGTGAGCATCCGCGGCGAGGACATGCCCAAGTTCTTCACCGAGGCGCTCAAGGGCGCCGACGACGTCATGGGGCCGCTTTCCAAGGTGGACGACGTGCTGCGCAAGCTGGGCCTCCCCTCGCTGCCGCTGGGTGACATCGCCGCGGCGGGCAACCAGGCGCTCCAGAACCTCAGCAAGGCCATCGCCGACGGCAACAAGCTGGTGTTCGAGGAGGTGGGCCAGGAGTTCGCCCGCTTCGTGGAGACCTTCCAGGGCGACACCCAGCATGACGCCGCCAAGGTGGAGCAGTACCTGAGCGGCTTCCCCGCGGACAAGCCGCTGCTGAAGGAGGCCTTCGGCCACTACGCCCAGGCCATGTTCGAGAAGGACCCGAACAAGAAGGCCGAGCTGATGCTCCTGGCCAACAACCAGGTGGGCCTGCACGAGCAGACGCAGCTGCAGCCCTACGTCGACAAGGCGCTCAACTCGCCGGTGCAGGACACCTTCCGCGACATCCTCAAGCAGACCGTCGAGTCGCAAATCAACGCGCTCCCCTTCCCCGCCAACCTCGCGGGCAAGGCGGCCTTGAAGACGGGCCTGGTGGACGCGGCGCTCAGCCCCGTGGTGGATGGCGTGGCGAACGTGTTCCGCCGCGTCGCCACCGAGCACATGATGAAGCTGGCCGTGCCGGGCGGCGCGCTGAAGCTGGGCAACGATTTGCCGCCGCCTCCGGGCATGGAGTCCACGCTCTTCCCGCCGCACCTGCGCTCCATCGAGAACCCCGAGCTGCGCGCGCTGCTGGGCCAGCTCGACAAGAGCCCCGACAGCCTCAAGGGCTCCGGGGCCAAGGACTGGAGCAAGCTGGACCAGCGGATGAACTACATCGTCGACCTCTTCCGCTCGCGGCAGTCGGACCCGGCGCTGTTCGACCCGCCGTTCGGCCAGCGGGGCACCTACCCGGTGGCGCCCTCGGCGCCGCGCGTCTCCTAGGCGCGCGGCTCCAGGGCTCACGCCTCGTCGACGACGAACTGCTCCAGCCGGGCGATGCCCAGCTTCTTCATCCGGCTCTGGAGCGTGGACGGCTTGAGCCCCAGCAGCGCCGCGGCCCCGTTGGCGCCGTAGACGCGGCCCCGGGTGAGCGTGAGCACCCGCATGATGTGCTCGCGCTGCACGGCCGCCAGCGTCAGCACCGGGGCCAGCTTCGGCCCTCCTGTCGCGGGCGCCGGCTCCTCCGGCAGGGCCGCCACCACGGCCGCGCCGCGCGTGGGCACGTCGAAGGCCTCCGCCCCCAGCTCCGTCCCGCGCGTGAGGATGGTGGCCCGCTCCAGCGCGTTGGCCAGCTCGCGCAGGTTGCCCGGCCACTCGTAGGCCTCCAGCCGCGTCAGGCCCTCCGGCATCACCCGCATCCCCCGCCGTCCCGTCCGGAGCGCCTGCTCCTCCAGGAGGAAGGCGCACAGCTGCGGCAGGTCCTCGCGGCGCTCGCGCAGCGGCGGCAGGCGCAGGGGGAACACGCTCAACCGGTAGTAGAGGTCCTCGCGGAAGCGCTTCTGCGCAATGGCTTGCTGAAGGTCCACGTGCGTGGCCGCCAGGATGCGCACGTCCGCGCGCACCGTCTTGTCGCTGCCCACCGGCTCGAACGTCTTCTCCTGCAGCGCCCGCAGCAGCTTCGCCTGGAGGTCGAAGGGCAGCTCGCCCACTTCATCCAGCAGCAGCGTGCCGCCGTGCGCCATCTGGAAGCGTCCAGCCCGGTCCTTCGTGGCGCCGGTGAAGGCGCCCTTCACGTGGCCGAAGAGCTCGCTCTCCAGCAAGCCCGCCGGAATGGCCGCGCAGTTGAGCGTGACGAAGGGCTGGTCCGCGCGGGCGCTCCAGCGGTGGATGGCGCGCGCCAGCCGCTCCTTGCCCGTGCCCGTCTCACCGGTAATCAGCACCGGCGTGTCCGTCTCCGCCACCTGGCGCGCCCGCCGCGCCAGGTCTCGCATCATCGGGCTCTGCGACGTCTCGAGGATGCCCTCCGAGTCTCCGCCGAGCTGCGCCTCCAGCAGCTTCGCGTGCTCGTGGTCCTGGCGGTGGAGCCGCTCGAAGGTGGCGCGCTGCTCGGCCGCCTGGATCGCCGTGGCCAGCATCTGCCCGTACACCTCCACCAGGTCCACCACGGGCTGGGGGTACGTCTCACACTCGGCGCGGTCCAGGGAGAGCACGCCGTAGCAGCGCTCCCCCGCGCACAATGGCACCACCATGCACGAATGCCCTGGCGGCAAATCCAGCACCCCGTCGAAAGGGTCCCCATCCCCGTGGGCATGGTCCTCCTCCGTGAAGGCCTTCGCCCGCCGCGTCTCCAGCGCCTGCCGCAGCGAGGGGAACTCCGACAGCTGCAACGAGTGCTGCCGCACCTCCGCGTTGGCCAACGGCCCCCGCGCGGCCACCGACACCAGCCGGCCCTCCTTGAGGAGGAACACCGTGGCCAGGTCGAAGCGCACCACCCGCGTCAGCCAGTCGAGCCCACGGCGCAGCAAATCACCGACGGAGTCCTCCGCCGTGGCCAGCTCGATGAGGTCCCGAGCGTCCTTCGTGCCGTCGATGGCGCCTGAAATGTCGTCCTGCATGCCTCCGAAATAATAGGGTTCCACCGAAATTGCAGTGCCGCGGACACCGAGATTTCGGGGTCCGCCCTCCAGGCAACCCGCCAGGCCGGAAGAACCGACGCAGCCGGGCGCCCCGTGGCCCCGTCACCCGTTGTAGGTGAACGGAGCACGCGTTCGCGGCCACACATTCGAGCCGTCGCCTGTCCGCGGAGGGTGCAACCACTTGAGGCTTCTCGTATTTTCCGCTCCGCGCTCGTGAGGGCCCTGAACCGAAATTGCAGTGGCGAGCCGCACCGAGATTTCGTTAGACACCGGCCCAGCGGCACCGACCCAGCGGGGGTAAAATCCAACCCCTTGGAATCATTGATTCGAAGTCCTGGCACGATGACTGCTAAGCGGTAGGACAGAACACATTCACCGGGGTCGGCGCACCGCCGGGCCCCCATCCCAAGGAGCCGTAATGCTGACCGTTGGCGACAAGATCCCGAACTTCAAGGTGAAGGCCACCGTGTCCCTGGAGAAGGGCAAGGAGTTCCAGGACATCACGAACGAGACCTTCAAGGGCAAGTGGCTGGTCCTGTTCGCGTGGCCGAAGGACTTCACCTTCATCTGCCCCACGGAGATCGCGGAGTTCGGCAAGAAGAACAAGGACTTCGCTGACCGTGACGCGCAGGTCCTCGGCCTGAGCACCGACAGCGAGTTCGTGCACCACGCGTGGCGCACGCACCACCCGGACCTGAAGAACCTGCCCTTCCCCATGCTGGCGGACCTGAAGCACGAGCTGTGCAACGCGCTGGGCATCCTCCACAAGGAGGAGGGCGTGGCCCTCCGCGCGACGTTCATCGCGGACCCCGAGGGCATCATCCGCCACGTGACGGTCAACGACCTGTCCGTGGGCCGCAACGTCTCCGAGACGGTTCGCACGCTGGACGCGCTCCAGACGGACGAGCTGTGCCCCTGCAACTGGACCAAGGGTGAGGAGACCCTGACCCAGAAGCTGTCGAAGGCGGGGTAATCCACCATGGCCTCGCTCGAAGTCGTCCGCTCTGAGCTGGCGGACTCCCACAAGGACACCCGCCTCAACCTCCAGGGTGTCCTGGAAGGTGGCAGCCTCACCGCGGAGCAGCGTTGGGGTGTGGCCGTGGCATGCGCCTTCGCCGCTCGGAACGAACGGCTGAAGGAGGCCATGCTCAACGAGGCGAAGAAGGCCCTCGCGAACCCCGAGCCTGTCATCGAGGACGCGCGGGCGGCGGCGTCGCTGATGGCGATGAACAACGTGTACTACCGCTTCCGGCACATGATCGGGAAGGAGTCCTACTCGACCAAGCGCGCCGGGCTGCGGATGAACCGGCTCGCGCAGGTGCTGACGAACAAGGTGGACTTCGAGCTGGTCTGCCTCGCCGTCAGCGCCATCAACGGCTGCGAGATGTGCATGCAGTCCCATGAGAAGGTCGTGCTGGAAGGCGGCCTCTCCGAGGACCAGGTGCACGACGCGGTTCGCATCGCGTCGGTCATCAACGCGGCGGCGGTGGGGCTGGAGTCCTAAGCCCCGCTGTCGCGAGGCCTCGCCGAAGTCTCAAGCGCCCCCCGGTGGAAACACCGGGGGGCGCTCCCTTTTTGGCCGCCGCGCATCCAACCCGCCAAACACGACACGCACACCTGAAAGGAAGACACCATGTACCGCAGCCCCAGCCCCCTCCCCGAAAAGGCCCGCGCCACCATCGCTGAATCACTCAACGAGCGGCTCGCGGACGGGCTCGACCTGCACTCGCAAATCAAGGTCGCGCACTGGAACATCAAGGGCCCGCAGTTCGCCTCGCTCCACCCGCTGTTCGAGACGTTCGCGGTGAGCCTGGCCACGCACAACGACTCCATCGCCGAGCGCGCGGTGACGCTGGGTGGCAGGGCCTACGGCACCAGCCGCCACGTGGGCAAGGCGAGCCGCCTGCCGGAGTACCCGCAGGAGACGACGCGCGACATGGAGCACGTGAAGCTGCTGGCCGAGCGCATCGAAATCTACCTGGACGGCCTGCGGAAGAGCCGCGCCCTCTTCATCGAGAACGGCGACTCCGACTCCGAGGGCCTCACCACGGACATCATCACCGAGTTCGAGAAGCACGCGTGGTTCCTGCGCGCTTCGCTCGAAGGCTGAGCCGACTTACCCGGACGGGCCCGCCGGGGCTGTGCAACCCACTGCACGCACGCCTCGGGCCCTGTCCCGGCCGCGCCTCGTGTTCTCGCGAGGTTGCGCCGGGCATGACAGTTGCTCTTCACGGGGCATGACTCGCCGCGAAGCCGCGGTGTCGTGCAACCCCTGGAGAAGCGCCCATGCGACGCATCACCTGTCTTGCCCTCACCGTCCTCCTCACCGCTTGTGGCGGTGGCGCCCCCACGCAGGAAGAAGTGGACGCCGCCCGCCAGCGCGTGGAGCGCGTGGTGGCGGCCTCGCATCAGGTGCGCGGCGCGCTGGAAGCCCTGGGCGTGCTGCCGGTGTACACCTGCGGGGAGCCCCGGCGCGCCTTCCTCGGCACCGCCGCGCAGGACGTGCGCACGCGGTGGTCCTGCGCCCGCGCCGCGGTGGAGCCCCATGACAGCGTGACGGACCGCGTGGTGCTCACCTTCGATGAAGGCGGCTGTGACGTGCACGGCCTGCGCTTCGCCGGCCAGGCCGCGTTCCTCTACCGCGGCGGCGAGGACCTCATGGAGGTGGAGGCGGACCTGCGCGGCCTGACGGTGGACGGACACCCGCTCCAGGCGGAGGTGGGCTACGGCACCTGCGGCGACGAGACGCGCCTGTGGGCGGACGTGCAAGGCGGCGTCCCTGGACGGCAGGGCCACACGTTCCGCGTCGATGGCCGCGTGGGCATGCGCGCCGGCCTGCCCGTGCTGGGCGGCACGTCGCTGGTGCTGGAGGGCCCAGGCGAGCTGACGGGCCCTCATGGCACCGACCGCCTCACGCTGATGGGGCTGCACTATGAGGTGGGCGAATACCTGCCGAAGGAAGGCACCGTGGTGCTGGAGACTGCGGACGGGCGGCGCGTGGAGGCCCGCTTCCAGCCCGTCCTGTGGCGCCTGGGCAAGGCCGAGGTGACGGTCGACGACCTGGAGCCGGTGACGGTGCCCATCGTCCGCTGAGCGGGCGCGCGCGAGGCAGCGCGTCCGGCGCGGACTTCCGCTAGGGTGTGACGTCGTGAGCGACGACGTTTCCCTTCCGGCATTCCGCGCCGTGCCCCGCACCGGCGTCATCTTCGTCACCGCCGAGGCCACCCGCCGCGGCTACCGCTCCAGCGACCCGGAGTGGTGCAACCTGGGCCAGGGCCAGCCGGAGACGGGAGACCTCCCCGGCGCGCCGCCCCGGCTGAGCCAGGTCACCATCGACGTGGCCGACATGGAGTACGCCCCCGTCGCCGGCCTCTGGGAGGTGCGCGAGTCCATCGCCAGCCTCTACAACCGGCTCTACCGCCGGGGCCTGCCCAGCCAGTACAGCGCGGAGAACGTGTGCCTGTCCGGCGGCGGCCGCGCGGCCCTCACCCGCGCCGCGGCCAGCCTGGGCGCCATCAACCTGGGCCACTTCCTGCCGGACTACACGGCCTACGAGGAGCTGCTGGACGTCTTCAAGGCGTTCACCGCCATCCCCATCCTCCTGGAGGGTGAGCGCGGCTACGCCTTCACCGCGGAGGACCTGCGGCGCGAGGTGCAGGGCCGCGGCCTGTCGGCGCTGCTCTTCTCCAACCCCTGCAACCCCACCGGCAAGCTGGTGCACGGCGAGGAGATGGCGCGCTGGGTGAGCGTGGCCCGCGAGCACGAGTGCGCGCTGCTCGTCGACGAGTTCTATTCGCACTACATCTGGACGGGCCGCCCCGGGCACCTGCCGGTGGAGAGCGCCGCCCGCTACGTGGAGGACGTGAACAAGGACCCGGTGGTCCTGTTCGACGGCTTCACGAAGAACTGGCGCTACCCGGGCTGGCGCATGACGTGGACGGTGGGGCCGCGTCAGGTCATCGAGGCCGTCTCCAGCGCCGGCAGCTTCCTGGATGGCGGCGGCAGCCGGCCGCTCCAGCGCGCGGCGATCCAGCTCCTCCAGGAGGAGCCCGTGGTGGCGGAGACGATGGCCATCCACAACGCCTTCCGGGAGAAGCGGGACCGCTTCCACTCCCGGCTGGAGCGCATCGGCATCCGCACGGACCGCGCGCCAGACGGCACCTTCTATGTCTGGGGCAACGTGTCCGGACTGCCGCCGCCGCTCAACGACGGCATGGGCTTCTTCCGCGCCGCGCTGGACCAGAAAATCATCGCCGTGCCGGGCGAGTTCTTCGACGTGAACCCCGGCAAGCGCCGCGCGCGGCCCTCGCGCTTCCGCGGCTACGTGCGCCTGTCCTTCGGCCCCTCCATGGAGACGCTGGAGAAGGCCCTGTCGCGGCTGGAGGCCATGGTGCTCCACTACTCGCGCACGCCGGGCCAGCCGCCCCCGCCGGCGCCCTGACGTGAGACGGCCCGGCCCCTCCACGCGAGGGTGCCGGGCCCGGGCGCCTCACGCCGTGCTCAGCGGGGCGCGCCGCCCGTGCCGCGCTCGGGGACGACCCACAGGTAGAGCGTCCGCCCCTCGCTCTCCACCGTCTTGGCCGGCGCCCAGTCCCCCATGTCGAAGCTGTGCGACACGATGCGCGTGCCCGGCTTCAGCTCCGAGAGCAGCTTGGACTTGAGCCGCTCGTTGACGGAGGGCAGCAGGTAGAGCGTCACCACCGACGCGTCCCCGATGTCCGCGTCGAAGAGGTCTCCCTGGCGGAACTCCACCTTGCTCTTCACGCCCGCCTTGTTCGCGTTCTGGTTGGCCTCGGCGATGCGCTCCGGGTTGATGTCCACGCCCACGGCGTGCTTCGCCCCGTGCTTCTGCACCGCGGAGATGACGATGCGGCCGTCTCCGCTGCCCAAATCATAGACAGTGTCCCCGGGCTTCACGCCAGCCAGCGCCAGCATCCCCTCCACAGCGCCTTCCGGTGTGGGGACGAAGGGAACCTCGGGTGCCTGCACCGCGCTGCCCGCTGGGCCGCGGACCTGCACCGTCACCGACTGCTGCGCCGTTGAGACCCCCGCGGCGTTCGCGGCCATGCCCACCGTGAGCGTGAGAACCCCCATCATTCGCTTCATGTCGCCTCCTTCGTTCGCTGCAGCTTGGGAGAGCCCCCGCGGGTGCGCGCCGTCTCCACGGCGAGCAGCACACCGCCCGTGCCCAGCACGGCGAGCCCCGCGAGCGCGCCCATCCCGGTGAATGCCAGGCTGGAGTAGAGGACATAGGCGCAGATGCCGATGAAGAGCAGCGGCGTGAGCGGATACAGCGGCACGCGGAACGGCCGTGGCGCGTCCGGCTCACGCACGCGCAGCACCAGCAGCGACACGCCCGTCAGCAGGAAGAAGAACCAGAAGACAGGCGCGGTGTACTCCACCATCGTCTCGAAGCCCCGGCGCGTCAGCGTCCCCAGCCCCACCAGCACCAGGGAGATGGCCCCCTGCACCAGCAGCGCGCGGGACGGGCCATTGGACTTCGCGCGCCACTGCCCCAGGCCGTTGAACAGCACGCTGTCCCGCCCGAAGGCATAGTGGGTCCGCGCGCCGGTGAGCACCGTGGCGTTGGCGGACGTCAACGCGGAGAGGGCGATGAGGACGCTCAGCACCAGCGCGCCCTCGCTGCCCACCGCGCGCTGCATCAGGTCGGCGGCCACCGCCTCCGAACGCGCCATGCCCTCCAGTCCCAGGCCGCGCAGGTAGGCCACGTTGACCAGCAGGTACAGCGCCGTCACCAGCCCGATGCTCGCCAGCAGCGACCAGGCGATGGTGCGCCGCGGGCCACGCACCTCCGAGGACAGGTAGGCCACCTCGTTCCAGCCGCCATACGTCAGCAGCACGAACACCATGGCCAGGCCCCAGGTCGTGCCCGACGCCGCGGCCGGCGCGGGCGCGGCCTCCACGGCGCCCATGGCGGGGGTGAACAGCAGCCCCACGATGATGACGGCGCCCACGCCCAGGACCTCCAGGGCCGTGAGCAGGTTCTGCGTGCGGGTCCCCTGCCGGAGCCCGGCGATGTTCACCGCCGTCAGCCCCACGACCAGCGCGGCCGCGTAGACGGGCGACGAATACGGCCCCAGGGAGAAGAGCTGCGTGGCGTAGTCCCCGAAGACGAAGGCCAGCAGCGCGATGGAGCCGGTGGGGATGACGGTCAGCCGCGCCCACGCGAAGAGGAAGGCGGGCCCCTTGCCCAGCGCGCGAAACAGGTAGTGGTACTCCCCGCCCGGGTGCGGCCAGGCGCTGGCCAGCTCCGCGTAACACAGCGCGCCCACCAGCGACGCGACGCCGCCCAGCAGCCACGTGAGCAGCATGGCCTCGCCGCTGGCGGACTGCGCGGCCACCAGCGAGGGCGCCTTGAAGATGCCTGCCCCCAGGACGATGCCCACTGTCAGGGCCATCACATCCAGCACGCGCAACGACGGCGACGGCGCGGCCTCACCACGCTTCACGACCTCGAATCCTGCTTGCGGCTCCTGCATGGTGACGTGCTCCACGCGTCTCGGCAGCCTCCACCGTTCGGCGCAAATTGAGGCCGGGCTCCGGCCCTGGGGAGGATGAGCGTAGAGCTCGCCCCCTCTCCGTCCATGAGGCGGAGGGCCCCTCTGCACTGCCGTGGACAGGGCCCCACATCCGGACTGGCGAGTGGACACCTCCTCGTTCCCGATACGGTGGCTCTATGCTGGGGGCCAATGAGACTCCCGTCGTCCCGGCTGGCCCTGCTGTGTCTGCTGTACTTCGTGCAGGGCCTGCCCTTCGGCTTCCAGGCCACCGCCCTGCCGGTGTACCTGCGCGAGCAGGGCGTATCGCTGACCACCATTGGACTGCTCGGCGCGCTGTGGCTGCCCTGGGCCCTCAAGGCGCTCTGGGCGCCCCTGGTGGACCGGTATGGCTCGGCGCGCATCGGCCGGCGCAAGTCGTGGATTCTGCCCATGCAGGCGGGGCTCGCGGCCAGCTGCGCCGCGGCGGCCGTCGCGGCTTCGCGGGACGCGCTGCCCGTCCTGCTGGCGCTCATCTTCCTGATGAACCTGTTCGCCGCCACGCAGGACATCGCGGTGGATGGCTTCGCCGTGGACACCCTGCGCCCCAGTGAGCTGGGCCTGGGCAACACCGCGCAGGTGGTGGGCTACAAGCTGGGGATGCTGACGGGCGGCGGGCTGTTGGTGTGGGCCAGCGCGCGCATCGGCTGGTCCGGCCTCTTCGTCGCCATGGCGCTGCTGTGTCTGGCCGCCTTCACGGTGATGCTCTTCGCCCGGGAGTCTCCACCCGAGCCACATGCCACGCCCGCCGCCCGGCAGGAGCCGGACTGGCGCGAGCTGTTCCAGCGGCTCAAGCAGGCGCTCCTGCTGCCGGGCGCGGGCTGGCTGCTGCTCTTCATCGCCACGTACAAGCTGGGCGAGAGCATGTCCGACGTGCTCTTCAAGCCGTTCCTCGTCGACGCGGGCTTCACCGCCGCGCGCATTGGCCTGTGGGTGGGCACGTGGGGCATGGGCGCGTCCATTGCCGGCTCACTGGCCGGAGGCCTGCTGGCCTCGCGCATGCCGCTGCTGGGCGCCGTGGGGCTCACCGCGTCCCTGCGGGTGCTTCCCTTGGCAGGACGGTGGCTGCTGGCCACGGGGGGCGTCACCGACGCGAGCGTCATCGGCGTCACCATGGCCGAGGAGTTCTTCGGCGGCGCCCTCACCACGGTGATGTTCGCCTTCATGATGTCCCGCGTGGACCGCCGCATCGGCGCCACGCACTACACGCTGCTCGCCAGCCTGGAGGTCTGGGGCAAGGCGCCCGCGGGCCCACTCGCGGGCTGGCTCGCTGACGCGAGGCACGGGCTCGGCCTGGGCTACGCGCCCGTCTTCTTGCTGGGCATCGTCCTGTCCGCGGCCTTCCTGGTGCTGCTGGTGCCCATGCGGCGTCAGCAGCCCGCCCCGAGCACCGCGCTCAACACCGCTTGAGTCGAGGCCACACGGCTGACGGCGCCTGGCGCGCCGTCAGCCCTCCACGGGCGGCGTGTCGGGGAGCTCCGCCGAGCGCCACATGTACCAACTGGCCACCGAGCGCCAGGGCCTCCAGCGCTCGCCAAAAGCGAACAACGCCTTGGGCTTGGGCATCTCCGGCAGGCCATAGGCCTTCATGAAGCCCTTGCGCACGCCGTAGTCATCCACGGGCAGCACGTCGGGCCGCTCGAGCTGGAACATGAGCAGCATCTCCACCGTCCACTGGCCAATGCCGCGCACCTGGGTGAAGTGCTCGATGAGCGCGGCGTCGTCCATGCGCCGCACCTTGGCCAGCGGCGGCACGGTGCCGTCCAGCGTCTTGCGCGCCAGGTCCTGGAGCGCGGCCAGCTTGTTGGCGGACAGGCCCGCTTCGCGCAGCGACGTGTCCGGAACCGCCAGCAGCGCCTGGGGCGTGAACTTCCGTCCCGAGCCCACGCGCTCGCACACGCGACCGAAGATGGTCGCGGCCGCCTTGCCGTGGAGCTGCTGGTAGACGATGGACTCCGCCAGCGCGCCGAACGGGCTGTGCAGCGGACGCACCTGGAGGCGGAAGGGGCCGACCTGCTTCATCAACGCGCCCAGCGTCGGGTCCGCGCGCGACAGGGCACGGCGGACCGCGGGCGTGTAGTAGCTGGGGTATCGAATGACGTCGGGAGGAGGACGTGGCATGGGCGGCGACCATGATGCCGTCGCCCAGCCCCCTTCACGCAACCCGATTCTCGCGGCAAGACGCCGCGGCTCAAATCGGCGCGGCGTGCTCCGTCTCGGATGGGACCTGGGTGCGAGGCTCGCCCTCCATCAGCTCCTCGAACTCCTGTTGCATCTGGACGCCCAAATCCACGAGCTGCTCCTTGGACAGGAGCTTGCGGACCTTCTTGAAGAGCTCGCCCTCTTCCTCTTCGACGTGGTGCTCAATCTGCTCCTGGAGCACCTGCATCTTCGCGTCGAACTCCTCGTCCGACGGCTCCAGGTCCAGCAGGTCGGCGATGAGGCGCTTGGCGGACAGGTGCTCCTCGGCGGCCTCGCGCAGCAGGTCCTCCGTGTCCTGGGCCTTGGCCGCGGGATAGAAGTACTGCTCCTCGATGGAGGCGTGCGCGCTCAAGCGGTCGGAGATCATCTCGAAGAGCTCCTGGCGCTTCACCTCCGCCCCCTCCGAGAGCTTCTCGTACTTCTTGAACAGCTTCTTCACCTCGTCGTGCTGCTGCGTCAACAGTGCGATAGCGTCCATGTTCGCCCTCTCCCGTGTGGATGATGTGTCGTGTTGAGTGTGAAGACGTGTGGCTCAGGTCGGCAGCTTCTTCGTCGGCAGGTCCTTCACGGCGGGGCCGTTGAGCACCTTGCCGGTGGGACTGAAGCGCCCCCCGTGACAGGGACAGTCCCAGGAGCGCTCCGCGCCGTTCCAGTGCACGTGGCAGCCCAGGTGCGTGCACACCGGGGACACCGCGTGCGCGGTGCCGTCCTCCGCGCGGTACACCGCGACCTTCTGTCCCGCCACCTCCAGGACCTTGCCCTCGCCGGGCGCCACGTCCGCCAGCCGGTGCCCGTCAGGCCGTGACAGGCGGTCCGCGACGAAGTGGAAGGCGACCTCCGCGTTCTCCTGGATGAAGTCCTTCGCGCCCGCGTGAGGCTTCACCCGCGTCGCCGCGTAGAGCGCGGCGAAGGGGCTCTGCTTGTCGAGGATGGCGTCGGAGAGAATCATCCCCGCCAGCGTGCCGAACGTCATGCCCGTGCCGGAGAAGCCGGTGGCCACGTACACGTGGCGGCTGGCCGTGTTGCGGCCGATGTACGCCAGCCCGTCCGCGGGCTCGATGACCTGGCCAGACCAGCGGTGGGTGATGTCCGTCACCGGGAAGCGCCGCAGCGTGTACGCCTCCAGCGCGGCGTAGCGCCGGGTGGTGTCCTCGTCCGTTCCGACCTTGTGGTCCTCGCCGCCCACGATGACGTAGGCGCGCCCGTCCACCTGCTGCGTGCGGATGTAGTGATAGGGCTCCTGGCTGTCTTGGTACTGGCCCGGCTCCAGCGGCCCGTTGAGCGGCCCCGCCACCGCGTAGGTGCGGTAGGGGTAGAGCTTGGTGTGCATGGCCACGCGATTGAGCGGCGTCGTGGTGGCCTCCACCACGGCCGCGGCGGTGACGGTGCCCCGGTCGGTGACGACGCGGCAGGGCGTGCCGTCGTGGACCTCGGTCACCCGCGTGTTCTCGAAGAGGTGGCTGCCGTCGCCGGGAATCCGGTCCGCCAGCGCCAGCAGGTACTTGCGAGGATGGAAGAGCGCCTGGTCCTCCACCCGCAGGGCCCCCTTCACGGGATACGGCAGCGGCACGTCCTGGGTGAAGGTGGCCAGCAAGCCCGCCTCGCGCGCGGCGGTGACTTCGTGGTGCAGGTCGGCCAGCTCGCGCTCCGTCTCCGCGTAGCGGTACATGGGCACGCGCTGGAAGTCACAGTCGATGCCGAGCGCTTCGACCAGCGCGGCGATCTGCTCGATGGCCGCGCGGCTGGAGGACGCCGCGAGCTGGGCCCCCTTCTCACCGAAGTCGCGCCGCAACGTGGCGTAGGGCGTGTCGAGCACCTCGGTGAGGTGCGCGGTCGTCTGGCCCGTCTGCCCCGACAGGATGCGGTGCATGTCCAACACCGCCACGCGCTTGCCAGCGCGCTTCAGGAGCCACGCCGTGGTCAGCCCCGCCACTCCCCCACCAATGATGGCCACGTCCACCGTCACGTCGCCCGGCAGCGCCGGGAAGTCGCGCGGGGGGGCCGTCACCGTCCAAAGCGACCTGTGCGCCCGCTGCTCGTCATCCATGGCCCAAGGCTAGGGACGGGGCCCCGGAGCGATAAGCCATGGGAGCGGGCCACGCGGCTGCCTGCCTACCCAGCTTCGAAGCGCGACAGATGTACACGGGCGAACACTGTCGGCCCTCTCGTGTTCGCAAATCACGGTGCGGGCAAGCCTGTCCTGGGGTGGCTCGCCGTCGCGCGCTACAAAACCTGGCCCCAGGAGCCGAGGAGCTTCGACGATGCCCGTGGAAAGATTGGCTGGGAGCGCCAGCCTCGTCGACGTCCTGGACCGGGTGCTGGACCGGGGTCTGCGCTGGGACGCGAACGTCCGCGGGCAGGCGCTCCGGGACTGGCCACCCGCGTCCACACACCCCATCGTGGTGAAGTTCGTGGAGGTGCGAACGCCCACCCCTCCTTCCCGCGGAGCCTGACGCAGTGGCCCCTTCCGCCGCACTGCCCAACCCAACGCCCGAGCCGGACGTCGAAGCACGGCTCGCCCTGGCCGAGCACCTGCTCGCCTGCGACGAGCCACGGCTGTGCGCGCGGCACGTGGTGGACTGGCTCACCCGCGAGCGGCCATCGGACGTCGCCGCCTGCCTCGCGCGCGACCGCGGCACGGGAGGGTGGGTCTGCCTCGCGGCCCGGAACCTCTCCGACGCCCAGTGCGCCGCGCTGGCGTTCCAGCCCGGTGAGGCCGCCCATCCCCTGGCGGAGACGCTGACACAGGGGACGCCTCGCTTCTTCGCCGCGCCCCGGGCCCCGCTGCCGTCCGTGGGGTGCATCGCGGTCCCCCTGGGCCGGCCCGGAGCGCCCGCGGTGGGCTTGCTGCTGCTGTCCGCGGACGGCCCCATGCTGACGCCGGACGCGGCGTGGGTGAGCGCGCACGCCGGGCCCCGGCTGGCCGCCATGCTGCCCACGGAGCGCCGCGAGGTGGCGGGCGGCGAGCTGCTCCGTCGCATCATCGACACCGTGGCGGACCCCGTGCTGCTGACGGACCTGGAGGGGCGGCCCCACATCGCCAACGCCCGCGCGGAGGTGCTGCTGGTGGCGGGGCCGGAGGCGAGCGAAGGCCGCCGCCGGGCGACCGAGCTCAACCGGCAGGTGTTCTCCTCCGCGCTGGCCAGCTTCGCCAGCGGAGACACCGCGACCGTGCGCCGCCGGGAAGTCCCGCTGGTGGACCCGGTGGAGGGAGTCGACCTGCTCTTCGAGGTCGTCAGCACCCCCGTGCTCGAGCCGGATGGCCGCGAGGCCCTGGTGAGCGTGCTGCGCAACGTGACGGACCTGGGCCGCGCCACCCAGGCGCTGGGTGAGAGCTACCGGCGCCTGCGCGCCACGGAGCGGGAGGCCCGCAGCGAGCGTCACCGGCTGGACCGCGTGCTGGACTCCGTGCCGGACCCCCTCATCCTGTCCGACCCGGCGGGCGGCATGGTGATGATGAACGGCCCGGCGGAGAAGCTCTTCGCCACGCACCCCGACAGTGGAGAGGCCGCGCTGCGCCGGCTGCACTCCAACAACGCGGGCTTCGCGTCGTTCCTCGCCAACCTGATGGACGAGGAGGGCCGGCCCCGCTGGCGTGGGCAGCTCGGGCTGGTGGAACCGGCCACGGGCGCCACGCTCCCCATGGAGGCCGTGGCCAGCAAGGTCCTGGGCGACTCCGGCGAGCTGACGGGCATCGTCACGCTCTTCCACGACCGCAGCGAGGCGATGGAGAAGGCGCGGCTGCTGGAGCGGGTGAAGGAGGGCTCCGTCCACATGGAGGCGCGCGTGCAGGCCGCCACCGCGGAGCTGGCCGAACAGAACGAGATGCTGCGCCGGCAGGCCATCCAGGTGGAGCAGGCCAGCGCGGCCAAGTCCCAGTTCCTGGCCAACATGTCCCACGAGTTCCGCACGCCGCTCAACGCCATCCTCGGCTACACGAACATGCTGCTGCAGGGCGTGTCCGGTGAGCTGAACCCGGCGCAGAAGCGGAACCTCACGCGCATCGACTCCAACGGCAGACACCTGCTGGAGGTCATCAACGAGATTCTGGACATCACCCGCATTGAAGCGGGCCGCATGCCCTTGAACCTGTCGGACTTCGGCATCCCGGAGCTGCTCCAGGAGGTGATGGCGGAGCTGGACCCCATCATCGCGCGCAGCAAGCTGGCGGTGAGCGCCCACCTCGGCCCGCGCGTGCCGGCGGTGTACAGTGACAGGCAGAAGGTGAAACAAATCGTCCTCAACCTCCTTTCGAATGCGTTGAAGTTCACGCATGAAGGTTCGGTGCGGGTGCAGGCGGAGTACGTGGCTGCTACGTCCACGCTCACCATCTCCGTGGCGGACACCGGCATCGGCATCGACTCCGCGAACCAGGAAAAAATCTTCGAGGACTTCCAGCAGGTGGACAGCTCTCCGACCCGGGCCTATGGAGGCACGGGGCTGGGGCTCTCCATCTGCCGGCGCCTGGCCGCCATGCTGGGGGGACGCGTCACCCTCCAGAGCACCCAGGGCGAGGGTTCGACATTCACCCTGCACTTCCCCCGACGCGCGAGGCGCGCATGACGACCCCATCTGAGACCCCGAAGCCCCTCGTGCTCGTCGTAGACGACTATCAAGATGCCCGGGAGATGTACGCCGAGTACCTGGAGTTCTCGGGCTTCCGCGTCGCCGAGGCCAAGAATGGCCAGGAGGCGCTGGACAAGGCCTTCGAGCTGCGGCCCGACATCATCCTCATGGACCTGTCGCTGCCCGTCATGGACGGCTGGGAGGCGACGCGGCGGCTGAAGGGCGACGACCGCACGCGCGCCATCCCCGTCGTGGCGCTCACGGGCCATGCGATGACGGGGCAGTCCGACGAAGCCAAGGGCGCGGGCTGCGACTCCTTCGTCACCAAGCCCTGCCTGCCCGACGCGCTGGTGGATGAAGTCCGCCGCGTGCTCGCCACCCACGGAGGCGCAACGGCGAGGTGAAGCGCACCATGCCCCGGACGACACGTCCCCGGAAGGGGGCGGCTCGCAGCGACAGGCGCACGTCCCAGGCCGCACCGCCTTCGCCTCCCACGGCGGAGACGGCGGCGCCCGACGGGCCCCGGTATCTCTACGGCATCCTCCGGGCCGATGCGCCCCCGGACGTCGGGCGCATCGGCGTGGGCGCCGTTCCCTCGCAGGTGTACGCGGTGAGCGAAGCCGGCCTCGCCGCCATGGTGTCCGTGGCCCCAGGCCGCGTGGTGGACCCGACGCGGGCGCACCTGCTCGGGCACCAGCGCGTCACCGAAGCCCTGCTCCATGGGCACACCGTGCTCCCCGTGGCCTTCGGCACCGTCATGGCGTCCGAGGCCCAGGTCCGAGCGGTGCTCCGCACGGCCCATGACGCGCTGTCCGACGTGCTGGACGCGCTGGAGGGCAAGGTGGAGCTGGGCCTGAAGGTGCTCTGGCACCGCGAGCACCTCGCTCAGCGCCTGGTGCTGGAAGACGCCAGGCTTCACCGGCGCGACGCTGAGCCGGAGGCCGAGCACGAGCGCCGCTTGGAGGCCGCCGTGGAGGACCGCGCCGGGCGCGACATGCGGGCCCTGCTGGACGGCCTGCGTCCCCGTGCCGCCGCCACGCGCGAGCATCCCCCCGTGGGTGAGCGGATGCTGCTCAACACGGCCTTCCTCGTGGAGCGGGCGCGGCTGGAGTCCTTCGAGGCGAAGGTCCGCTCCCTGGCCGCGCGCTCGGACACGTACACGTTCCGCTTCACCGGCCCCTGGGCGCCGTACAGCTTCGTGGACGTGCGCCTGGGCCTGCGTGACGAGGACGCGGTGGGGACCTGAGCCCAGGTCCCCCCGCGCGTCACTTCCCGGAAGCGGCGGACACCGGCGCCGTCACCCGCGCAGCCTCTTCCGCCAGCGCAGCCATCCCGGAGTGGAGCCGGGCCCAGCCCGAGGTGTGCTCGGTCCGGGCGTAGAAGCCATCCTCGGCCTTCGCCACCATGACGTGGCCCACGGGCTGGCCCGCGCGCAGGTAGTCCACGCGGAAGGACTCCCGCGGCTCGCCCCCGGGAAGCGGCTCGTCGCGGCCGAGCAGGTCCACCGGCATCATCCGCCACACGCGGTCATGCCAGTTGCGCGCGAAGTCGTCCGGCCGCTCCGGCGTCTCCTCCGGTGCCAGGACGACCGGGCCGGGGGCCTTACCCGTGGCCCGGAAGGCGCGGGTGCCACCGCCGGCGCTGACACGCACGGCGTCGAAGTCCCCCAGGTCGAAGGTGTGCAGCCGGCGGTCCACCAGGCGGCTGCTCGCGTTCTCCAGGTCCGGCAGCATCGCCGGACCCAGCAGGTACACGCGGCCATCCTCCTCGCTGCGCAGGTACGGCGTCCCCCAGCCGCCCGCGGGCGACGCCAGGGCGAACACCCGCGCCTTGCCGCCCACCGTCAGCGTCAGCTTGCGCGTGGACGTGGCCAGGCCGACCTCCTCCAGCTTCTTCGCGTCCAGCTCACCCAGCGCCCGCATGGCGCGCATGGGCGCGAAGCGGGAGAACAGCTTGTCCGCCACCTCGTTGGCGCGCAGCTCGCGCGGCGGGGGCGGCGCCTCGCGCGTGGCCACGGGCGGCGGTCCCAGCGCGGCGTGGGTGCCCGCGTCCGTGCCCACCGCCGCGGTGGCCACGCCCGCGTCCGTCGCATGCTGAGCCACACCCGCGTCGGCGGCGCCCGCGCTCGCGCCGCCGGAGGCCGTCTTGGAGGCCTTGTGGCCCAGACGCACCCAGAGCCGGTCGCGCTCACTGGCATCGCGGAACACGTCCACGAAGCGGGAGTCGTCCTCGTAGCGGATGCTGTCCAGCGCGCGCGCCGGGACATCCACCACCGTGACTTCACCCGGGCCCGCGGAGGGCTCGCGCTGCCAGACGACGAACGCCGCGACCAGCGCGGCAGCCGCCAGGGCCCCTTGCAGGGCCAGGTCCCGAACCTTCATCGCTCACCTCCCGCCACCGCGGGGCGCGGCGCGCGGCGTCCCCGCCGGCGCGTCATCACGAAGCCCACCACCAGCACCAGGGCCGGCCCCAGGAACACCGTCGCGTAGAACCAGAGGACGTCCTGCTCCCGCGTGTGCTGGATGGGCGTGTCCTCCTCCGAGGACACGGCGCCGGAGATGGACTCCTCGCCGGTGAGCCACCGCAGCGTGTCCACCGCCAGGTACGCGTTGCCCATGTTGCCCAGCAGCAAATCACCCACCGCGTCCGCGTCCGCCATCACCACGGTGCGCATCGCCTCCTGGCCGGCCGGCGCGGGCTTCTCCACCGCGATGACCAGGGGCCAGGGCCGCCGCTGCTCGCCCGCGTCCAGCGTGAAGTTGTCATTGGCGTCCGCGAAGGTGGCGCCGTGCGCGCGCACGGACACGTCCTGCGCCAGGCCGCCCGGCAACGGCTGGAGCTGCTCCAGGGCGCCCGCGCTCACGAAGACGACCGGCGCCTGTCCCGCCAATGACGACAGCGACGTGACGGACGGGTGCGAGGAGAACGTCGCCGTGCCCAGGTTGCCACGGTCGCTCTGCTGCCGCGACGTGCGGAAGTACACCTGGTCGTTGGCCAGCGGCGTCTTGAGGTACTTCAGGCCCAGGGGATCCAGCAGCGGCTGGAAGTCCGGCCCCTCCGGCTCCAGCGCCAGCCACAGCCGGCCGCCGCGCGCGGAGTACTCGCGCAGGGCTTTCAGCTCCTCGGGGAGGAAGGCCTGCGTCGGCCCCGCCACCACCACCACGGCGGCGTCACGCGGAACCTCCGTGCCCAGTCCCTCGGAGACGCCGAGCGACCGCACGTCCACGTTCTGCGCGCGCAGCAGCTCCTTCAGCTTCTCGACGGACGGGCGCATCGTCTCGCCCGGCACCGCGCGCGACTCGGCGCGCTCACCGTGGCCGGACGTGAAGTAGACGACCCGGCGAGGCCGGGCCACCGTCAGCAGGCGGCGCTGGACCTCCTGGTCCAACCGCTGGAGCTGGCCGCGCGCCCGCTCGATCTCCAGGCCCACCGTGAGCGGCTCCTTCCGGTCGCCTCGCGCCAGGACGACGGTGCCGTTGTTGTGGACGCCCAGCGACTTCGCCCGGGCCGGCTCCACCGCCTGGTCCAGCCGCTCCACGTTGAGCAGGCCCGGGCTCTCCACCGCCAGGTCGCGGAAGTACTGCCCCACCGCTTCGCCCACCTCGTTCGCGGGTGGGAAGAAGAGCGTCACCTGGAGCGGCTCGTTGAGCCCTCGAATCACCTTGCGGGTGCCGTCGCCGGGCTTCGCGGTGCGGAAGTAGGACAGGTCCCACGTCACGTCGGCCTGGGTGGCGACGAACATGGACGCGAAGGCGAAAACGAGCACGAAGGCCAGCCCCAGGCCGGAGTACAGCGCGCTGCGGACCCGGCCCGTCTCCAGCACCGGCGCGCGCGTCATCGCCGCGGCGGCGGCCTCCACCATCGCCAGCGGCAACAGGCAGCACGCGAGCAACGCCGGGAAGAGCGCCGCCAGCGACACCGCCAGCCGAGGCGCCTTCTGTGACAACGGGCCACCGAAGAGTCCGGTGCCCACGTCCGACTGGACGAAGTAGAGCCCCAAGGCCAGGAGGCCCACGCCGTACAGGCCCGACACCCACGCCTCGACGGCGCGCCGGTCCGCGCTGGCCGACCGCATGCGCGCGATGCGCCAGCCCAGCGCGCCCACCGCCACCGCGACGCCCAGGCCCGACAGGACGGTGCGGCCCGTGCCGATGCCGAAGAGCCGCTCACCGAGGAAGACCGCCAGCAGGCCTGAGGCGAAGGCCAGCGTCACGGAGAGCCCTCCACTCGAAGGACGTGTGCTCATCGCCACCTCCGCGCCTCAATCACCCGCGTGGCCGCGAACAGCGCCACGTAGGTGACCACGAGGTAGTAGACGACGTCACGGATGTGGATGAGCCCCGCCTGGAACGGCGGGAAGTGCTGATTCCACAGTGACATCGCGCTGAAGACATCCGCCAGCGGCTGCTCGGTGATGCGCGCGAGCAGCCAGCACAGGATGAGGGCCACCAGCATCACCGCGGACGTAATCGCCGCGAGCAACTGGTTACGCGCCAGCGCCGAGCCGAACGTCCCCACCGCCAGAGACGCGCTGCCCAGCAGCAGCAGGCCGAAGTACCCCGCCGTCACGTGCCCGAAGGACACCTTGCCGTTCACCAACACCAGCAGCGGCATGTAGACGGTGCACAGGAGATACAACGCGAGGAAGGCCAATCCCGCGAGGAACTTGCCCAGGACGATGTCGCGGTCGCGCAGCGGTGACGAGTACAGCAGCGACAGCGTGCCCGTCTGGCGCTCCTCGGCCAGCAGGCGCATGGAGATGAACACCGAGGCGACGACGGTGAAGCCGCTCGAATAATAGAAGAACTGAGACAGCACCTCGGCGGAGCGCTTGCTGGCGCCGCCCAGGGCATACGCGTTGAAGAACAAGCCGTTCAACGCGAGGATGACCGCGATGATGACGTAGCCGCTGAGCGTGCGAAGGTACGCGGACAGCTCGCGGCGGGCGATGAGCAGCGCTTTCACGCGCGCACCTCCTGGCCGTGGGTCAGCCGCAGGAAGATGGATTCGAGCTGACCTGCGCCCTGGTCCAGCCGCAACAACTCCAGGCCCGCGCCCACCACCGCCTGCGCCACCTGGGGCCGCTGGTCGGGCGAGGTCCGCACCGTCAGCGCCACCACGCCGTCCGACGCGCGGTCCACCTCCACCGCGCCAAAGCGCTGGAGCACCTCCACCGCGCGCGCCCTGTCGCCGCGAAGCTCCAGCTCGATGGTGCCCCGGCCGCCCATCTTCGCGGCCAGCTCCTCCTCCGTGCCCTGCGCCACCAGCATCCCCTTGTGGATGATGAGCAGCCGGTCACACGTCTGGGAGATCTCCGGGAGGATGTGGCTGGAGACGAGCACCGTGTGCGCGCCCTTCAAGCCGCGGATGACATCGCGCATCTCCACGATTTGCCGGGGGTCGAGCCCGCTGGTGGGCTCGTCGAGGATGAGCAGCGCGGGCTTGTGCACCAGCGCCTGCGCCACGCCCACGCGCTGGCGGTAGCCGTGACTGAGCGTGGAGATGAGCTCGCCGTGGACGTCACGCAGGCCCGTCTTCTCCTCGGCCTCGCCCACGCGGCGGGTGGTGTCCCGGGACGTGACGCCGCGGAGCTGCGCGACGTAGGTCAGGTACTCACCCACGGTCATCTCTTCGTACAGCGGAGGCACGTCTGGCAGGTAGCCGATGCGCTGGCGGACCTCGTGGGCATTG
Source organism: Myxococcus sp. AM010 (assembly GCF_013372585.1). NCBI lineage: Bacteria > Pseudomonadati > Myxococcota > Myxococcia > Myxococcales > Myxococcaceae > Myxococcus > Myxococcus sp. AM010. The sequence continues at coordinate 70,218 of NZ_JABXEO010000010.1, read as the reverse complement.
CTCACCACGTCATGGCCGTCGATGACGACGCGCCCCGAGGTCGGCAGCAGCACGCACCCCAGGACCTTCAGCGTCGTCGATTTTCCAGCGCCATTGAGGCCCAGGAAGCCAATGACTTCTCCCTGGCTGATAGTGAAGGCCAGGTCCCGGATCGCCGCGTGCTCACCGTAGTATTTGGTCAGCCCTTCGACCTGAATCATCAGGAGTCCTCTCCCCTTCGAATGCGTCGTTCCTTCTGTCGCAGCGGAGGGGATTGTCAAGCGCCGGACTTGCTAGGAGTGGCGGTATTCAGGGCCCCCCGTCGTGCGCCCCAGCGTGAAGCGCAGCGCGCCCTCCAGGTCGGGGAGGAGGAAGGCGAACCCCAGCCGCTGGGCCGCCTGGGGCACGATTCGCGCGCCCTCCAGCAGCGCCTCCTGCCCCATCTGTCCGAAGAGGGTCCGCACGACGGGCGCGGGGACCGGGAAGACGGCCGGACGCCGCAGCACCTTGCCGAGCGTCCGGGCGAAGTCCGCCTGCCGCACCGCCCCGGGCGCCACGGCGTTGATGGCGCCGCGCGCGGCGTCGGTGAAGACGGAGAAGTGGATGAGCCCGAGCACGTCCTCCAGCGCCACCCAGCTCATCCACTGCTGCCCGGAGCCGATGGGCCCGCCGCCGCCCGCGAGGAACGCCGGCAGCATCTTCGCCAGGGCGCCCTCGCTTGCGTCCAGCACGGGGCCGATGCGCAGGTGCACCACGCGGATGCCCGCGGCCTCGGCGGGAGCGGCGGCGGCTTCCCACTCGCGTGACACCTGGGAGAGAAAGCCCTTCCCGTCCGTGCTGCTCTCCTCGGTGAGGACTTCGTCGCCGCGGTCTCCGTAGATGCTGCTGCCGCCCGCGGAGACGAGTACCTTCGGCTTGCGCTTCATGCGCGCCAGGGCCTCGGCCAGGGTGCGGGTGCCCTGGGTGCGGCTCTTGAGGATGGCGTCCTTGTACTCGGGGGTCCACCGCTGGCCGGCCACGTTGACGCCCGCGAGGTGCACCACGGCGTCCACGCCTTCGAGCGCGTCGGTGTCCACCTCGCCCTTGTCGGGCGCCCAGGCGACCTCGTTCCGCGCCGGGTCCGCCTTGCCGCGCACCAGGCGCTTCACCGTGTGGCCGCCGGTGGTGAGGAAGGGCACCAGCGACGAGCCCACCAACCCCGAGGCCCCGGTGACGGCGATGGTGAGCGGCCCCTGCCCCGCGAAGGCGGCGTGACGCTTGAGGTCCTCAAGCGTGACGCGGTGGCGGTACGCGAACATGCGCTCCAGGGTGCGCCGGGCGAAGCCTCCGCCGAAGAGGCTGCCCAGGGGTCCCACGGGGAGGATGTACTCCACTTCGTCCTCCAGGATGGAGGTGCCCGTGGCGGGCTCGGGCCACATCCGGTGGGTGTGGACCCACTTCGAGAAGGGGCCGGACACCTGCGTGTCCTGGAACATAGCGCCTTCGGTGTAGGCGGTGTGCTCGGCCACCAGGCGTTGAGGGATGGGGCCCACGCGCATCTGGACGACGACGCGGGCGCCGGTGCGGATGCCGTCGCCGGTGCGCTCCAGGACCTCCAGCCGCTCCCAGGGCGGTGACAGGCGCTCGAACGCCCCTTCCCGGGCATGCCAGGCGAAGAGCTCCACGGCGGGGACTGGCATCCGACTGCGAGCATCGAAGACGTGCGACTTGCCCATGTTCCCTCCTGGGGCGACAGTGCGGCGGCGCATGATTGCTCCAGAGTCCCTTGAACGCGCGGTGGAATTGCTGCGGCACGGAGGTGTCGTCGCCCTGCCGACGGAAACCGTCTACGGTCTGTCCGCCAACGCGGAGGACGAACTGGCCGTGCGCCGCGTCTTCGCCATCAAGGGCCGCCCCGCGACGCACCCGCTCATCGTCCACATCCCGGGCGTCGAGCACCTGGGAACGTGGGCACGTGTGGTCCCGGAGGCTGCACGGAAGCTCGCGGAGGCCTTCTGGCCGGGGCCGTTGACGTTGGTCCTGCCGCGCACTGCGAGGGCCACGGATGCCGTCACGGGTGGGCAGGACACGGTGGCCCTGCGCGTGCCGAATCACCCGGTGGCGCTCGCGGTGCTGAAGAAGCTGGGCGGAGGGCTGGCAGCGCCGAGCGCGAACCGGTTCGGGAAGGTGAGCCCCACCACGGCGGCGCATGTGCGAGAGGACCTGGGCGGAGACGTGGACCTCGTCCTGGATGGGGGCCCGTGTACGGTGGGGGTGGAGTCGACCATCGTGGACCTGAGCGGGGATGAGCCCGCGATTCTGCGGCCCGGAGGGCTGGCGGCGGAGGACGTGGAGCGGGTGCTGGGGCGGAAGGTGCCGGTGAGGACTACGTCCAAGGTGCGTGTGTCGGGCTCGCTGGAGTCACATTACGCGCCGCGTGCCGGCGTGGTGCTGGCGGAGGCCGGGCAGGTGGTTGCGCGCGTCCAGGAACTGCGGGGCCAGGGATTGCGCGTGGGGGTGCTGGGACCTGCGAGCCTTGTGTTGCCGCCCGATGTGCCGCGCTTCGATGTACCGGATGAGCCCGCTGGGGCGGCGCGCGTGCTGTACGCCCGGCTGCGGGAAGCGGATGCGCAGGGGCACGATGTGCTGGTGGCGTGCCTCCCGGCGGAGAGCGGGCTGGGCATCGCGGTCCGGGACCGGCTGTCGCGCGCCGCCGCGCCACGGGGGTAGCGATTACCCCAAGCAGACTGGGTCTGCCTTTGAAAGTAGCGCTTGGGGTAGCCTCCGACTGACGCCTGCATGACGTGAGTCCGGAAAGGCCCATACTCTTGCGCACGAACGTTTCACCTCTGCGGTTGATGGTGTTGAGTTGTTTGCTCGTCGCCTGCGCAGCCTCTCCGCCCACATCTGCTCCGCCGCGTGGCATCGCGAAAATGGAATCTGGGCAGTTTTGCGATGCCACGGAAGCCGCACCATGTGTCTCCCTGGCGTGTGACGAGGGCTGGTGCGCCTTCTTTCTCTGCGAAGACGTGGCGCCGCGGGTCGAGCCTGCGCTCATGCCCGTTGCTCGGCCACCGCTGCGCAGAGGCTGGGGCGTGCGCCTGGGCATACGCAATGGAGCTCAGCCGGTCATCACCTTCCCATGGCACCCGCACGTCCAGGTTCGGCCGGTCTATCAACTCCCGGCTGGCCGGTACGTCAGGCACCACATCTTTCCTCAAGCTCCCGACCTCGCGCTCTACTTCCAACGAGCCGGCATCAAGATTCACGACTTCACGTTGGTGATTCCCGAGCATGTCCACCGGTACATTCACGGTGGCGGTCCACGCGGAGGACGATGGAATGACGCATGGGCACAGTTCATCAAGGCCCATCCTCAGCCTCCTCGCCCCGATGTCATCTACCGCCACGCCGGCGACCTGATCTTTCGCTTTGAACTGACCGGGAAGGTCATGCCCTACTACAAGCGCTGAGCTTGACCACCTGAGGAGGCAGGGCTCTTGAAGTTCTATGTGGTCGAAGAAGACATGAGCGCTGGGTTCACCGGAAACCTACGAGCCCTTCCCCCCTGGGGGTTTCCCGGCGTTACCCCATGCGATGCATGTGGAGCCGCGGGTGGCTGGGCTGGCCTCCAGTACCCGTGTGTTGACTTGTCGGACCTTCAGGAGCGCAAGGCACTCGAAAACCCAGGCCGACAGGTCAGCTTCGAGGAGTTCTCCCGACTGAGGGAACTGGTCCGTCCATTCGCGCCCGACTGGGCTCGACTGGAACCAGGCGCCGACTTCGGCCCGCCCACGGGAACGGGCAGCGGCACCTTCGGCGACCTCTTCATGCAGAACCCATGGTCGCTCTACATCCGCCGTGAAGCCCTGGAGCGGCTTCAGGACGCGGGCATTCATGGCCTCTCAGGCTGCCCGCTGAACGTGCGGTTCCGTGGACAGACCCCACCCGAGTTGCTCGCCATGCAATTGGAACTTCATGGCCGACTGCACATCGATCTCGTACCTCAAGGAGAGAGCCCTGTCTGCCCGTCATGCGGGATGTCTCGACACGAGCTTCCCCATCCGATGGTTCTCGACGTTCATTCGACGCCCGCTCCTCCAGATCTTTTCCGACTTTACAACTGGCCCACGCTCATCGTGGCAAGCGAACGCATGGTGGCTTCAGTGGAGCACCTCTGCTTGCGAGGCCTTCGCTTCAGTGAACTCGCGAGCCGCCAAGGGCCTTCCGTCACCTAGCAGGCGTCCTGCCGCATGTGCAGACGTCCCTCCAACTCGTGCATCGACGAACTGCTACCCCACCAGAGAAAGCGTCGGAGCTCCACCGACCCACCCGAGTCGCGCCTCCAGCCCCGCCCTGAACATCTCGCTCAGCGGGGTGCTCGTCGAACACGGTCCTCGTCCGTCATCAACCGCTGTCGCCACGTCACTGGCCGGACGGCTACCGAACGGATGGGGCGCTACCAATGGGTGCCTGAGCGCGCTAGCTCAGATAAAGAAAACTCGCTGACTCGGAGTCTGCGATCACGCAAGGATGACATCCACTTCAGTTTCCGCATCCTCAACCGCCGCCTTATACTCCTACATCGTTCCTGTCCCAACGCCTATTAGATGTTGTACGGGAGGAATATTTAACCATGGACTTCAATACACCCCAACATCATGATCAAGCAAATCTACCTTGTTCCTGAACTAGCAACAAAACGCGGCCTCACCGAAGGGCTCCTTGATCGACTCGGGAAGGTCGTGATTCTCGCAGGCCCCAATGGCTCAGGCAAATCCAGATACCTGAAATTAATTCAATCCATATCGCAATACAACACAAAAGACACGGCCAAACGCATCGCCCGCCAACAATCCAAATTGCCATATCTCAACAGCGAACTGGGTCTAACAAAGAACGAGGCGCGGCAACTTGAAATCCAAAACGATATCTCGGAATCCGAATCGACAATCCAAGAACTGAAACAAGAAATTGAACTATACAAAAGAACCATCTTCTCCTCGTCACACACCGACACCCCACCATCCGCTGTAGTGTTGGACTATCCTGCCGCAAACTCTCTCGCAATCAATGCTCGCGACATGAGCCCCACTCGACTCAAGGAAAGCGTCGGATCAACAACCACCCCTGGTCTCCAGTCTGCCTTCAGCGGAATGCACACCTATTGCACTCACGTGGCCCAGTCAATGTATCACGCAAAGCACCCGTTGATGACCGAGAGCAACAAGGCAATTCAAAACCAACAAGACGCCGACACTTTCAATCAAATCGTCCAATCCCTCTTGGGAGGAAAACTGGGCTTTACCCTAGAGGAGACAGAGGTTCTTCCGACATTCAGAGGACGTCCACTCGTCATTCATGAACTTTCAACTGGCGAGCGCCTTCTCCTCGCGTGGGCAATCAGCCTCCACCGACAACAGCAAGCCCTATCCAACGCAATAGTCTTCATTGATGAGCCTGAAAGTCACCTCCACCACGACGCGTGCATCCGAGCACTATCGAAACTCCGTGACGAGGTTTTGGGACCCGACGGCCAAATTTGGCTCGCCACCCATTCAGTCCCACTTCTCGCATGGGGGGCCTCGATGCGGTTCACTTCGTGAAGGATGGTTCGATTAAATTCGCGGGGAACACGGTGACATCTGTCGTCGAGTCGCTCCTCGGAGGGAAAGACGGGAAAGACCGGCTCTCGACCTTCCTTTCCGACGCAGACGAAATCGCATTCATGGAGTTCGCAGTGCAGTGCATACTGCCTGCGGGAGTGGCCGACGCAAAGACGGGAGACAAGCAGCAGGTTCAATTCACGGAAGTCCTCAACCAACGCTTGGCAAGCAATCAGCATGTTCGAATCTTGGACTACTCGGCCGGAAAGGGGCGTTTCGCAAGCGCACTCCGCGAAAGGTTCGCGAGCACGACGGGAAACGAAGCACTCCGAGAGCGTCTCAACTACTTTGCCTATAACGACCCGCGCTTTATCGAACCGGACGAGAAGGACGCATGCAAGGCACGAGTCGCGGTACTTGAACAACCAGGCTCCATCGAAGAATACTACTGGGAAAGCATGGCTCAACTGCAGGCTACGCATCGACATGAAATCGATATCATCGTCCTGTGTAACGTTCTGCACGAGATCGAGCCGGACGACTGGATTAGAACCTTCCGAGACATCGATGAACTTCTGGCTCCAGACGGCGTCTTGGTTGTAATGGAAGACTTGCTTCCTCCCGTGGGTGAACTTCCAAACAAACGAGGGTACCTACTGCTGGATGAGTTTGGCCTAGGCCTCCTGTTTGATGCGCCCAAGAGCGTCAAGGTGCTGCAGAAGCGAGAGAACCGACTGCTTGCGGCGGCGATCCCAAAGGCACTTCTCTCCCGCGTGACGCCCGAGACTCGTAGTTCAGCCCTGGAACACCTCATGAGCTTTTCGAGAGAACGGGTGGAACAAATCCGAGCAGAGGTTTCAAATTCCCCTTCACATCGGCTTGGCCGCGAGCACGCACACTACGCAATGCTCTACACGAACGCGAGCATAGCGCTGACGTCGCTGAGATAGCGTAACTATCGATCCACCAAATCGATCGAATCGTACGGATTGATCCTGTACCACACGAATCAACGAGTCTACAGATTGGCTGAATCATTTTAGTCTTCCTCTACTCCATCCCGACAGGGTTGAGACCATCGTGTTGACGCGTACCTGGTTGAGGGAGCGAGGCCCGAGTTCGAGCCAGCTGCGTGATGGGGTCACGACGACCACCCATCGTCGGCGCGAAACCGGAGCGCCGCGCCCGCCGATGTAGCAGGCGGTCAGGAGGACGGGGAGGATGGTGCGCAGGGGGTGTCAGCAACACCCTCATGCGCGAGCCCCGGAAACCACTGCGAGAAGAGCACCAGGACACCCGAGGAGTCGTCCGGCCCGATGGCGACGTCAAAGAACTGGCCGCCATCAGTGGGCGAGGGACGGCCGAAGCACTGCTCGGTAATTCGACTCTGGTGCCCGGCGGGATGACACCATCGGGAAGAAGGCCGCCGATGCGATTGAATGGCTGACGTGGAGCAAGTCGTCGTGACACACGCTGAATCAGCGCTGGTTCCGAAGCACGGCGGGAGCGTAGCGACAGTCACGCCTCGACTCCGTCAGAACTCGTCATCCAGTGCAGCAAGATTCGCACGCAGGATGTCCTGGTAGTGCGGCACCACTTCCACGACGAGCACGTCGTTCAGTAGCTGGCGAGCGCCGTCGACGTTTCCGGCGTCCCGGCAGCGATCCACTTCAGCCAAGGTGCGAGACAGACGCCTCGAACCATTGCTGATGCGTCGCGACACCTCCGTAACCGTCCGGTGGACGTCGTGCCAGGAGGCTCGATGGCGGACGAGGACCGTGCTCGGCGAGCGCCTCGACGAGCGAGAGCTGTTGTGTCCTTCCGGCAGACGTGCGTGAAGGGCCCTGATGCCCCCCGGTACCGTCCTCGGCCCATTGGAGCGGACCGGGGGGTCTCCCTGCGCATGAAGCGCCCTGGTGCTCTCGGAACGGTGGGACACTGCCATGAACCTCACGCTTGCGCCGCAGAGGGCCGAGGTGCGGCGCGCAGCATGAGCAGGATGGGAGCCACACCCGGCGGATCCTGCTCGGCGCTCTAGAGGCAAGCCCAGACTTCAAATCTCCAACCATTTAGACTAGCCTGTAAAACGGGAATTCAAATCAAGGGAGATGCACCATGGAAAACGTCGATCCAGGCGCAGACGTCGTGCAGTTCGTCGGTAACGCTGCACTCGAGGCATCTGGCCTCGGCTTCGCGACAGAGATCTGGGACTCCTTCTTTCCGCAAGGCGATCCGGTCTTCTCTTCCGCGCAAATACAGCAACTCACCGACTTGTTCAAAGAGCTGTTCGCCGCCCAGTATTACCTAGAGAACCTCGACAACTTCATGTCGACCACGAAGCTTTGCGACGAGTACGCGAACAATCCGACCCCTGGATTGCTGGCCGCCATCATGGTGCAGTCCGCAAACACGGCAGAGGGAATCCTTTCTAATGGCTATGTGACGGCACAAGTGTTCCTGTCGGCGGCCTCCCTTCACGTGCTGACCTTGAAGTTCGCGCTCGAAGCCGCAACCGACCCCAACAAACCCGGCGCGGAGAAGAACCTCGCCCAGGGGGCGCTGAGCACCCTGAACAGCCTCCTGGAACTCGAACTCCAGTATGGCGCCGCGCAGGGGTGGCAGGAGTTCGCGGCCTTCAAGCAAGCAACGGTGCTGAACAACGGCAGCATGTCCCAGGCCGCGATCGCCGCATTCGGAGACACGTACGTCAAGCAGGTGCAGGAGTTGATGGGGCTGGTCGCGCTCTACGCTCCGGAGAAGATGAGCGAAATCGTGCATCCGCCGTACATGATGCTCTTCGTCCCCTACGACGCCAATTCGACCCCATGCACCTGGAGCGCTCGCTCCAGCAAGTACCAGAACACGGTGTACATCTTCAAATGCCAGGCGCTGCCTCCGGGCGTTCCCTCCAACTACGTCCCGCTCAGCGACCTGGCCATGGTCTCGGATTTCTATCCCCAGCCGATGACACCGCCAGACTATGTCATCTACGTCGCGGCAGGCGCTTCGCCCTTGAAGCCTCCGGATACCTTCCAGCAGGTCTATAATGATCACGGCTCGGGCCAGTCACAGGACTATGCGGGATTCTGGCCGCTGCTGATCAAGAAGGATGGCAGCACGGTTCCAGGGGGCATCGGTTCCTATAGTGCCAACGATGACGACGCTACCCAGCCGGATGCCGTGCAGCTGTGCCAGTTGATAGACAGCAGTTTCTTCGTCCAGGTGGAGCTACCTGCTGCGAGCTGGGATGACTCGGGCACGGGGGCAAACGAAGACGGAACGATCTACGCGCACCCACAGTTTGGGGCGTTCGGGATTTATATGATTGAGCGGTCCCATTCGCGTCCGGACCCGGACACGGTCAATGGCCTATCAATGACAGCGCTTTCCGGGCATCCCCAATACGTTCCCGCCCCGAAGTAACCTTTTCAGACCCAAGCGGAGCCCCCGGTGTACCGCATTCGTGACACCGGGAGGCGCGAAGGAGCTGCGCTGTCATTGTTCCGCGATGGTTTGACTTCCCGTTCCCCAGGCTCAGTGCCTCGTCCGAGGCCCCTCCTCCTCCCCAGGCGAAGCCAGCCGCTGGGACAGCAGCCCCAGCAACTCCTGCGTCGACAGCCGTCCCGCCGCGTCCTTCCCTTCCAGCACCCCCGCTACCAACGCGCGCTTGTGCTCGTGCAGCGACAGCATCTGCTCCTCGATGGTCCCCCGCGTCACCAGGCGGTACACCGTCACCGGCCGCTCCTGCCCAATCCGGTGCGCGCGGTCGGAGGCCTGGTCCTCCACGGCGGGGTTCCACCACGGGTCCAGGTGAATCACCGTGGTCGCCGCCGTGAGATTCAGCCCGAAGCCACCGGCCTTGAGCGAAATCAGGAACAGCGGCACGTCTCCCTCCTGGAACGCGCGCACCCGCTCCGCCCGAGCCCCCGCGGGCGTCTGTCCATCCAGGTATTCGTAATCAATCCCCTCCGCGTCCAGCACCTCGCGCACCAGCGCCAGGTGGGAGGTGAACTGGCTGAACACCAGCGCGCGATGCCCCTCCGCGCGGAGCTCCCGCACAAGCTCCATGAACCGCTCCAGCTTGGCCGACTCCAGCTTCGACCCCGCGTCATACAGCCGCGGATGTGAGGACAGGAGCCGCAGCCGCGTGAGCGCCGCCAGAACCTCGATGCGCCGCTCCTGCTCCTTCATCTTCGGCTTGCGCGTCTCCAAATCAGACAGCGCCGCCAGCCGCGCGTCCTCGTAGAGCGCCCACTCCTCCGACGAGAGGACGATGGGCACCCGGATGTCCGTCCGAGGCGGGAGCTGCGCCTCCACCTGCGCCTTCGTCCGGCGCAGCAGGAAGGGCTGGAGCACCCGAGCCAGCGCGGGCGCGGCCGTCGGGTCCACGCCTCGCTCAATCGGCGCGGCGAAGCGCGAGCGAAACGCCTCCCAGCTCCCGAGCAGCCCTGAGAAGACGACGGCGAAGAGGCTCCACAGCTCGCCCAGGTGGTTCTCCAGCGGCGTGCCCGACAGCGCGAACTTGAAGTCCCCCTGGAGCGCCCGCGCCGCGCGGAAGCGGTGCGTCGTCGCGTTCTTCAACGTCTGCGCTTCGTCGAAGATGATGGTGGAGAAGCGCAGCTTCGACAGCCGCTCGATGTCCCGCGTGAGCAGGCCATAGCTCAGCACCAGCACGTCCTTGGGCCCCAGCCGCTCCAACGTCCGCCCACGGTCCGTCGCCTCCGAGAACAGCGTCATCCGCAGCGACGGCGCGAAGCGCTTCGCCTCGTCCACCCAGTTGAAGGCCACCGACGTCGGCGCCAGCACCAGCGCGGGCCCCAGCTTGCTCCGGTCCAGGAGCACCGTCAGCGCCTGCACCGTCTTGCCCAACCCCATGTCATCCGCGAGCACTCCACCCGCGCCCCACGACGCCAGCCGCGTCAGCCAGCGGAAGCCCTCCAACTGGTAGTCCCGCAGCGCCGTCTTCAACCCCGTGGGCACCCGCGGCCTCAGCTCCTTCGCCGCGAAGATGCGCTCCACCAGCGACTGCCACGTCTTGTCCGCCTCCACCTCGGCGCCCGCGTCCTGGAGCGCCGTGAGCGTCTCCACCGCGGAAGGCCCCACCTCCAGGCCATGGCGCGTGGCATGCGCGTGGTCCGCCAGCCGCTCCAGGTGCTCCCGCAGCGCCCCTTCAATCTCCACATAGGACGTCGCGTCCACCTGGACGAAGCGCTCCTTCCGCCGCGCCGCATCGAGCAGCCGCGCCAGCTCCACCCGCTCGCCCTCCACCGCGAGCCCACCCAGCACGCCAAACCAGTCCCGCTTCCGCTCCAGGATGACCTTCAGCGCCGGAGGCGCGGCGGCATGGAACAGCCGCACCGGCGCCCCCACCCACTCCAGCTCCGGCTTCGGCTCCAGCTCCACGCAGGCCGAGAGCACCGCGAGGCCGCCCTGCGCGCTGGTGAAGCGGAAGGTGAAGGGCAGCTCCTCGGGCTCCGCAGTGTCGAGCGGCAACCGGGCCTGAAGCAGCTCCGCCGCGTCGCGCTCCTGAACGAAGTCACGCACCGCGTGCACGGCCCCCGTCCCCCGCCGGAGGTGGACGTCGCGCGCCCCCTCGCCCGGAATGAACGCGGGGCTGTCCGGCAACGGGCGCGTGCGCAGCTCCACACGGACCGCCCCGCTCGCATGCGCCTCCATGCGCACCACGGGCGCGTAGCGCAGCGGCACCGACTCCCCCAGGACGCTCCGAGGCAGCGCCACCGGCACGCGCAAGGACAGCTTCGACAACTGGTCCAGCAGCGCGACGTGGCTCTCCGGCGGAAACGCATTGCCGTGGCGGTTCAGCGCCGTCATCAGCGCGCGGACCTCGGGCCCCGCGTCCAACACCGTGAGCACCCGCTGGCTGTCATCCCAGACGTAGAGCCCCTCCTCCGGCTGCGCCCTGCGCACCCGCTCCAGCATCGCCGTGGGCAGCATCGCGCCATCCACGCCCGCGCTCACGATGACCACGCCGTCCCGGTCCTCGGCGACGAGCCCGACCTTCGCGCGCTCGATGCGCACCAGCAGGTCCGGGTTCTCATCCAGGTGGATGCGGGGATGCCCCACCAGCTCGAAGAGCAGCGCGCGAGACGCGGGGGCCTCCGACTCCGGCAGCAACGCCGCCAGGCGCGCGTCCGCCGCCGACAGCTGCGAGCCGTGGTCCTGCAGCAGCTTGCGCCGGCTCACCTTCGCGCCCGTGCTGCGCTGGCCCTTCTTGTTGCGCTTGTGCACGTAGGCCGCGAGCTCCACGCCGTACCCGTTGATGACGTCCAGCCGCCAGGAGACCTCGCCACCTCCGGGCCCACCGGGGCTGTCGTCGACGGCCCGCTCCAGCGCCCGCAGCGCGCGCTCCCAGCCGGGACGGACCAGCTCCTCCAACTCCTCGCCAAACGTCTCCGTCCACGGCTGCCGCAGCCACAGCAGCGCCGTGTCGATGGCCGCCAGCAGGTGGACGCAGAACGTCGCGCCACAGGAGCAGTCCCCCGTCACCTCGGTGGGCGCGAAAATCAGCCGGGCCTCGGGGAGGATGAAGCCCGCCTGCGCCCCCACCGGCAACTCGGAGATGCGCGTCTCACGGAGCCGGAAGCCCGGGAGCGGCGCGTCGAACTGCATCAAGTCCGGCACCAGCGCGTGCATCGGCCGGGGCGCGACGGACATCGGAACGCGCGCGCGCAGCGCCAGCAGCAGGCCATGGACGCGGTGCGTGCGGGACTCGGCGGGCGGCGCGAGCCGCTCCTCGAGCGAAGCCCGTGACGCCTCCGCGCCCAGCCGCTCCGCCTCCACGAAGCGCCAGGCGAGCGTGGGCAGCAGCTCCTTCATCCGGGGTGCCGGCATCGCCTCCGTCAACCAACGCGCCAGCAAGTCCGTGCTCAGCAGCTCCACGAGCCTGCGGCGGGCGAGCACGGGACGCGCCTGGGGCAGCCACGCCGCCTCCACCAGCGGCATCAGCACCGCCAGGCTCAGCCGCGACAGGTGCTCGAGCCCCTGCTCCCGCAGCCACGCCAGCGCGTCACGGCTCGTATCGAACAAGGGAGTCACGGGCTTCTCGAGCGGCTCGGACATGGCCCCCGCTTCTTCGCAAAGCACGCACGAAACGCAAGCGGCCCCGTGACGCGAGGACGCAAGACGGCGGGTCGCCCTGCAAGGCGCCGCTCCTCAAGAGACTTCGAGCCGGGCCCAGACTTCGCCGGACGCGTCAAGACGCAGGTCGACGTGTCGCTCGCCCAGTCATCCTCGAAGCGGCCGGGTGACGTACTTGAATGACCTCGCCTGCTTCGATATCCCACCAAGGCTGCCAAGGAGCGTCCCCGCGTGAAGCAAAGCGTGTTTGGTCTGGTCGTCGCCCTGTCACTGACCGCGTGCAAGGAGGAGCCCCGTGGGAAGATGGAGCCCATTCCCCGCCCGCCGGGGATGAAGGACGCTCCGCCTCCCGCGGAGGCCACCCCCGCTGCCGCCGCGGAGCCGCCCGTGGACCCCTCCAAGGTGGTCCTCCGGTGGAAGATTGCCCAAGGCGCGCCCACGTCGTACCGGCTCGACATCGAGCGCACCGGCGGCGCGTCCGCCAGCACCGATGAGAACACGCGCCCCAAGAGCGCCAGGGGCAAGGGCAAGGAGAAGCCCGCGCCCGTCGCCGCGGCCCTTCCCGGCCCCGTCACCTACTTCATGGAGCGGACCGACTCGGGTGACTACCGCCTCCGCGTCGTCCCCGTGGGCGGCAACGCCGACGCGGACACGGCCACGCTGAGCGAGCGAGGCTTCGTGCTCGACGGCCTGCAGGGCGCCACCCGCAACACCGCCACCCTGGTGCTGGAGCTGCCCAGAGATCCAGTCGGCCCCGGTGACGCGTGGTCGCTCGGCACCGAGCTCATCCGCGTGGAGGCGCTGGGGCCCCAGTTCCAGGCCGGCCAGCCCGAGCGGAGCAACCGCGTGAAGCTCGCCAGCCTGACGCCCGCCGACGGGGGCGAGCAGGTGGCCACGCTGGAGTACGACATCTCCGAGAAGCTGGCCGGCACGGTCCTCGCAAAGGACGCGCCCCCCACCTCGCCCGCGCGCGCCGCGGAGGAGGACGCGGAGGCGGACGACTCCGAGCGCCCCCGGCCCCGGGCCACGCCCGAGTCCAGTTCCAGCGCCGAGGTGCGCATCACCGGCCGCGGCGAGTTCCTGGTGAAGGCCGGGCGGTGGCGCTCCTGGGAAGGCACCGTCTCCTCGGTGACGAAGGGGGGCTTCCCCACCGCCGCGCTCCAGGTGCCCACCGGCGCCCTGAAGCTGCGCCTCACCGCGGTGGAGTCGGCGCCGACACCGACGGCCCAGCCACAGCAGTAGGCGGGCCGTCCGACTCGCGCACCATACGCACCACGGCGTCCACCCAGGCCGGGTGGGCGTTGAGAGAGGGGACCAGCGTCAGCGACTCCCCTCCCGCCTCCAGGAACTGCTCCCGCGCGCGGAGGCCAATCTCCTCCAGCGTCTCCAGGCAGTCCGCCACGAAGGCCGGGCACATCACCGCCAGGCGCTTCACGCCCTGCTTCGCCAGCTCTGGCAACACCACGTCCGTGTACGGCTTCACCCACGGCGTGCGGCCCAGCCGGGACTGGAAGGCCACGCTCCACCCGCCCGCCGGCAGTCCCAGCCGCTGGGCCAGCCCCCGCGCCGTCGCGTAGCTCTGCGCGCGGTAGCAGTGGCGGTTGGCGTCCGTCATGGCGTCGCAGCACGAGGCGGTGGACAGGCAGTGCGTCCCCGTGGGGTCGCTCTTGCGCATGTGCCGCTCCGGCAGGCCGTGGAAGCTGAAGAGGACGTAGTCGGCGCGCGCGTCGTCAATCACCGGCCGCGCCACGGCGGTGAAGGCGTCCAGGAAGCCCGGGTGCTCGAAGAAGGCCGGCACCGCGCGCACGAAGGGCACGTCCCAGGACTGGGCCAGCACCTCGTAGGTGCGCGCCAGCGAAGACGCGGTGGAGGACGCGGCCTCCTGCGGGTACAGCGGCAGCACGGTGAACTCCGACACGCCGCGCGCCTTGAGCGCCGCGATGCCGTCGGGGATGGAGGGCGAGCCATACCGCATGGCCAGCGCCACCTCGTACTCCCCCGCCAGCCGCTCGGCCACCTGGGCCGCCAGCGCCTGGCTGTGCACCAGCAGCGGCGAGCCCTCCTTCATCCAGATTTTGCGGTACGCCTCCGCGCTCTTCGCCGGACGCACCGGGAGGATGATGAGGTTGAGCAGCGCCCAGCGGCCCAGCGGGTGGATGTCGATGACGCGCGGGTCGCTGAGGAACTCGCGCAGGTAGCGGCGCACCGGCCCCGCATGAGGCGCATCCGGCGTCCCCAGGTTGACGAGCAGCAGCCCTCGCTTCGAGGTGGGCGTTGGCATCAGTGCAGGGAGTTGGGGAGGGTGAGCGCGAACTCGGCGATGCGCGCTTCGAAGTGCGTGCCGTCCGGCCGCGCCATGTCATAGGTGCCGCGCATGGTGCCGAAGGGCGTGCGCAGCATGGCCCAGCTCGTGTACTCGAACCGCTCTCCAGGCCCCAGGTGGGGCTGGCGGCCCACCACGCCCTCGCCCTTCACCTCTTCCACCTTGCCCGTGGCATCGGTGATGACCCAATGCCGCGCCTTGAGCTGCGCCGGCGCATCGCCCTCGTTGGCGATCTCCACCGTGTACATGAAGGCGAACTGCCCGGACTCTGGAGCGCTGCGCTCCGGCCAGTAGGCGGGCTTCACGGTGATGCGGATGCCGTCAGTGGTGGCGCTGGAGGACATGCCCCCAGATTTGGCGGTAACGGCGGCCACTTGCAAGGAAAACGCCGGGTTGGCGGCCCGGCGCCCCGCCTACGTCTTGGCGCTCTCGCGGTCCTGTCCGGGCTCCGGCTGCTTCGGCCACACCAGCGAGGCGATGATGGACGCCACCAGGATGCCGGCAATCACGCCCAGGGAGATGCCGATGGGGACGTGGATGTCGAAGAAGGTGATGAGCATCTTCACGCCCACGAAGCCAAGAATCGCGCTCAGGCCCACCTTCAGGAAGTGGAACTTGTCCATCAAGCTGGACACGACGAAGAACAGCGAGCGCAGGCCCAGAATCGCGCACACGTTGGACGTGTAGATGATGAAGGCGTCCTGGCTGATGCCCAGCACCGCGGGGATGGAGTCCAGCGCGAAGAGCAGGTCCGTGGCCTCCACCACCAGCAGCACGATGAACAGCGGCGTGAACTTGCGCCGGCCGTCCTCCGTCACCCGGAAGCGGCTGCCGTCCCCCAGCCGCGCCACCGGCAGCACCCGGCGCGCGAACTTCACGATGCCCTTCTGCTCCGGATCAATCTCCTCGTCCTTGGACACCAGCATCTTCACCGCGGTGAAGACGAGGAACGCGCCGAACAGGTAGATGAGCCAGTGGAACTGCTTCACCAGCGCCGTGCCGGCGATGATGAGGCCGGCGCGCATGACGAAGGCGCCCAGGATGCCCCAGAAGAGCACCCGGTGCTGGTGCTCGGGCGCCACCCGGAAGTAGCTGAACACCATCAGGAAGACGAAGAGGTTGTCGACGGAGAGCGCGTACTCCACCACGTACGCCGTCAACCACTGGAGCCCCACGGTGGGCCCCTGGTAGTGCCAGATGCCCGCGCAGAAAATCAGGCTGAGGGTAATCCACACCAGCGTCCAGAGGCCCGCCTCCTTCGGCGTCACCGCGTGGTCCTTGCGGTGGAACAGCCCGAGGTCCATCGCGAGCATCGCGAGGACGAAGACGTTGAAACCCACCCAGAGCGCGACTTGCGTGTTCACGGAGCAATCCTGTTGCAGGGGACGGCGGGGCGCACCCTACCGGCGGGATGCCCGGGCGTCGACCCCCGCGTGCAACCCGCTGGACCTCCTGCTTTCGTCCAGCGGGCCCCTCGCGGCCCCTCGGAGGGCTATTCCGTGGCCGGGCGGCGCAGCACCGCCAGGGAGCGGCCCGCCACCTGCACGGTGCCCCCCGCCGGCGTGTGCGTGCGCGGCGACTCCCCCGCCAACGCGGTGTCCACCACCAGCTCCCAGTCCGCGCCCCATTCGACGGCGGGCAGCATGAAGGTGATGGGCTCATGGTGGGCGTTCATCAGCACCAGGATGGTGTCCCCCACAATCCGGTTTCCTTCGTCGTCCGGCGCGGCGATGGCGTCACCGCCCAGCAGGAATCCTAGGGAGCGCACGTAGGGCTTCTCCCAGTCGTCCTTGCGCATCTCCTTGCCGTCGGGCCGGAACCACGCCAGGTCCTTCAGCTCGCTGTCCCACATATGGGCGCCGCGGAAGAAGCGCCGCTTGTGAAGCACCGGCTGTTCGCGCCGCAGCTTCGTCAGGGCGCAGGTGAAGTCCAGCAGCGCGCGCTGCGTGTCATTCAGCTCCCAGTCCACCCACGACAGCGCGTTGTCCTGGCAGTAGGCGTTGTTGTTGCCCTTCTGCGTGCGGCCCATCTCGTCGCCGGCCACCAGCATGGGCACGCCCTGGGACAGGAAGAGCGTGGCCAGGAAGTTGCGCTTCTGCTGTTCGCGCAGGGCGTTGATTTTCGGGTCCGCCGTCTCGCCCTCCACCCCGCAGTTCCAGGAGTGGTTGTCGTTGGCGCCGTCGCGGTTCTCCTCGCCGTTCGCCTCGTTGTGCTTGTCGTTGTACGTGACGAGGTCGTGCAGCGTGAAGCCGTCGTGCGCGGTGACGAAGTTCACGCTCGCGGCGGGCTTGCGGCCGGACAGCGAGAACAGGTCCGAGCTGCCGGTGAGGCGGTAGCCAATCTCCGCCGCCTGCCGGTCATCGCCCTTCCAGTAGCGGCGGATGGTGTCGCGGTACTTGCCGTTCCACTCGCTCCACAGCACCGGGAAGTTGCCCACCTGGTAGCCGAAGTCGCCCACGTCCCAGGGCTCGGAGATGAGCTTCACCCGGCTGAGCACCGGGTCCTGGTGGATGATTTGGAAGAAGGCGGCGCGGGTGTCGTAGCCGTGCCGGTCCCTCCCCAGCGTGGTGGCCAGGTCGAAGCGGAACCCGTCCACGTGCAGCTCCTCCACCCAGTAGCGCAGGGAGTCGGCGATGAGCTTCAGCGCGTACGGGTGCGTGGCGTTCCACGAGTTCCCGCACCCGGTGAAGTCCAGGTAGTAGCGCGGGTCCTTCTCCGTGAGCCGGTAATACGCCACGTTGTCCACGCCCTTGAAGGACAGCGTGGGGCCCAGGTGGTTGCCTTCGCAGGTGTGGTTGTAGACGACGTCGAGCAGCACCTCGATGCCAGCGCGGTGCAGCTGCTTCACCATGTGCTTGAACTCGTCCACCTGCCCGCCCAGCGACCCCGAGCCGCTGTAGCGCGCGTCCGGCGCGAAGTACCCCAGGGTGTTGTAGCCCCAGTAATTGACCTTCTCGCGCTGGATGAGGAAGGGCTCGTCGACGATGTGCTGGATGGGCAGCAGCTCCACCGCGGTGACGCCCACCTTCTTCAGGTGTTCGATGCTGGCCGGGTGGGCCAGCCCCGCGTACGTGCCCCGCTGCGCCTCCGGGACGCTCGGGTGCAGCCTGGTGAAGCCCTTCACGTGGACTTCGTAGATGAGCGTGTCGTGCCACGGCACGCGGGGCGGAGCGTCCCCCTCCCAGTCGAAGGTGTCCGCGCCCAGCACCACGCCCTTGGGCACGGCGGCCGCGTCATCGCGCGTGTCGAGCGCGAGGTCGTCCTCCTTGGCGCCCGGCGTGTAGGCGTAGATGGGGGCCTCGTAGTCCACCTGGCCGTGGATGGCCCGGGCATATGGGTCCACCAGCAGCTTGTGGGGGTTGAAGCGCAGCCCCTTCTTCGGCTCGTAGGGCCCGTGCACGCGCAGCCCGTAGAGGGCCCCGGCGGCCACTCCAGGCACGTAGCCGTGCCACACCTGGTGGGTGTTCTCCAGCAGGGGAAAGCGGCGCGTCTCCTTCGCGGGGTCCTCCGGGTCGAAGAGACAGACCTCGACCCTCTTGGCGTGCTCACTGAATACGGCGAAGTTGACCCCGTGCCCATCGAACGTGGCGCCCAGGGGATACGGCTTCCCTGGAAGCACCTCGGCCCTCCTCATCCGGCGCTCCTCTCCAGCAGAATCACCGGGAATGCCGCCAGGAGCGGCCCCAGGGGCAGCACCGCGCCCCCCGGTCCACGCTCGGGGCGCACCTGACGTCCGGTGAACACTTCGCGGAACATCATGCCCGCATATGCCTCCGGAAGGTCCAGGAACGTGCTGCCGTAAGCGCCCGCCAGCCCTTCGGGGGCCTGCAGGGCGGACAGGGTGTAACGCGGCGCGCAGGCCACCACCACCGCGTCGCCGTGCTCGCGGGCGAAGCCCACCGCCGCCTTCGCCCGGGCGCCGGTCAGCTCGAGCGCCCGGTAGCCGCCCTCCCGGAAGAGGGCCGCCTGCCGCTGGCGCAGCCGCAGGGCCTCCGTCAGGACGTAGAGCTTCACCTGACCGTCCTCGAGGTTCGCCGCCAGCCGCCCGCTCAGCGCGGCCCGGTCCCGCTCCGCCTCGGCGTCCAGCGCCTCCAGCAGCCGCGCGCGCAGCGCGAAGTCCACCGGCCGCCGGTTGTCCGGGTCCACCAGCGACAAGTCCCACAGCTCGCAGCCCTGGTAGGTGTCCACCACCCCGGGCGAGGCCAGCTTCAGCAGCAGCTGCCCCAGCGCGTTGTGCTGGCCCGCGCGCTCGATGGAGCGCTTGAAGTCCCGCGCGTCCGCCAGGAAGGTGCCCGTCACCTTCGGGTCGAAGCAGGCGTCCACGTAGCGCGCCACCGCGTCGTCATAGGCGCTGTCGGGGTTGGTCCACGAGGTGCGGACCTTGGCCTCCTTGATGGCCTTGCCCATGTACTCGCGCACCCGGCGCTGGAAGTCCGCCAGCGCCTCCGCGGAGTGGGCGTCGCCCATGGGCCACGCCCCCACCACCGTCTGGAAGAAGAGGTACATGTCATTGGCCGTGGGCGCCGGGCCGGACGGCAGCTGGGACACCGCCTTCTCCGTCTGGCGGGCCCACTTCCTCACCCGCTTTCGCCACTCCTCCGGAAGCTCGGTCAGCACGTTGATGCGCGCGCGCACGTCCTCGCTGCGCTTGGTGTCATGGGTGCTGGAGGTGAGCTGGCTGGCCGGCCACCGCTCCGCGCGCTCCTGGTTGCGCAGGTGGAAGGTGTTGGCGTGGACGCCGAAGCGCTCCGGCTCGCCGCCCACCTCGTTGAGGCTCACCAGCCGGTTGTAGATGTAGAAGACGGTGTCCTCCAGGCCCTTGGCCATGACGGGCCCCGTCACCTGCTGCAGCTTCATGGCGAAGCGCAGCATGTCCGCCCGCTCGCGCGCGTCGGTGTGCTCCGGGTAGCGGCGCAGGAGGACGTCGCGCAGGAAGTCGAAGATGGACGCGTTGGTGGTGGCGTTGCGCACCTTGGCGCGCTGGATGGTCCACTCGATGTACTGCACGTCCCGCCCGTCCAGCTCCGGGCGCCAGCCGTCCACGTAGGTGCGGTACACGGGGAACAGGGCGATGAACTCCACCAGGGCCCGCCGCAGCGAGTTGAGCGTGAAGTCGCGCGTGCGCCGGTTCATCTCCGAGATGCGGTTGAGCTCGTGCGCCAGCACGTTGATTTCGCTGGCCATGGACACGCGCATGATGAGCAGCTTCTTCTGGTAGACGAGCTCGGCGAAGTCCGCCTGCCCTCCCACGAAGCGCTCGTACGTCTCCGTCAGCGCCTTCTCCGCGTCCGGCTGGACGAACAGGCCGCTCACCGCGTTGGCGTAGCGGTAGCCCGTGGTGCCGTGCACGGCCCAGGATTCGGGCATGCGCTCACGGCCGCCCTGAATCTTCTCCACCACCACGTACAGCGCCTTGCGCAGCGGGCTGTCCGGCTGCTGCGTCACCTCCGCGCGCCAACGCTCGCGCAAGCTGGACTCCACCGCCGGCCAGCGCGTGTCATCCTCCGCATGCGTCTGGAGGAACAGCGCGTGGGCCCGCTCCACGAAGTACGCCTCCTGCAGGTCCAGGAAGTAGGCGGTCGGGTCGAAGAGGCCATCCGGGTGGTCGATGCGCAGCCCCGTGACGAGCCCCTCGCGCAGCCAGCGGAAGATGAGCGCGTGCGCCTCCTGGAAGACGTCCGGGTCCTCCTCGCGCAGCGCGGCCAGGCCGTTGATGTCGAAGAAGCGCCGGTAGTTGATCTCCTCGCCCGCCACCCGCCAGTGCGCCAGCCGGTAGCTGCACGCCGTCAGCACCGAGTCCAGCAAGTCATACGAGCGCGGGTTGCCCGGCTCGCCATTGAAGACGCGGACGTTGTCCTCGATGTAGGCCAGCATCTCCGGGAACTCCGCCGTCACCGCGGCCAGCCGGCGCTTGATGACCTCCTTCTCCCGGTGGCGCTCCACCACCTTCGGCCGCTCCACCTCCGTGCGCGAGGGCAGGTAGTCGATGGCGGTGAGGATGGACAGGAACTCCTGCATGCCGGGGTGCTCCCCCCCCAGCCGCGACTCCAGCCGCTCCAGGCCATGGCGCAGGATGCGGGCGTACTGACGCGGCGCCACCGGCAGCAGGTGCTCGTAGTAATGAAGGAAGAAGGCGCCCTCGCGGAAGGACAGCTTCAGCTCCCCGCGCTCCAGGACGATGCCGTACTGGTCCCCCAGAATCGGCAGCAGCACCCTGTCGCGCAGCTCCTCCTTCACCGGCGCCCAGTCGATGTCGAAGAACTTCGCGTAGACGGAGGACGGGCCGTTCTCCAGCACGTCGAACCACAGGCGGTTGTCCCGCTCGATGCCCATGTGATTGGGCACCACGTCCAGCACCTGCCCCATGCCCCGCGCACGCAGCGCCGCGCAGAGCGCCGCGTGCGCTTCGGGCGTTCCGACCTCGGGGTTCAATTGTTGGTGGTCCACGCAGTCGTAGCCGTGCGTGCTCCCGGGCGTGGCCTTCAGGTAGGGGGAGGCATAGAGGTCACTCACCCCAAGGCGGGCCAGGTACGGCACCACCTGCCGCGCGTCCTCGAAGGTGAAGCCCTGGTGGAGCTGCACGCGGTACGTGGACAGGGGCGTGTGCGGACGCGAATCCAGCTCCGCCTGGACGCGGGCGTAGAGCCCTTCGGCCAGGGACTCCGCCGTCATCGTGGCGCCACCCGCCCCATTCGAGGCGGACCCTTCTTCTTCCAAGGCGTCGAGCAACATGGGGCCCAGAGGTAGGCCGCCCGCGCGCCGACCGCCAGCACACAGAAACGCGTCCGCCCTCTATCCAACGCTCCGCGCCGACACGCCAACCCCTGGAAATGCAAAGGGCCCGCCGCTTGTCGCGGCGAGCCCCGAGTACGGCCGCCGGGAGACCCCGGCCAATGCTCAGCTCAGCTGCTTGTTCACCAGCGCCGTCATCTCGAACATGGTGACGCTCTTCTTGCCACCAAAGATGGGCTTGAGCTTGTCGTCGGCGTTGATCTGCCGCTTGTTCTTCGCGTCCTGCAGGCCCTGCTTCTTGATGTAGGCCCAGAGCTTCTTGACAACCTCGGTGCGCGGCAGCGGCTTCGCGCCGACGATCTCAGCGAGCGCGGCAGACGGCGTCATCTCCTTCATGAACGACGCGTTCGGCGTGCGCTTCTTCGCGGCGGGAGCCTTCTTCGCGGCGGGAGCCTTCTTCGCAGCAGCTTTCTTGGCGGCCATTCGTCTTGAGTCTCCTCCCCTCCGAAGGGGACGTTGTACGGCTTTGCTTATGTGAAGCGACAGCCGATGCGGCGTAGAAGTAGCACGCCCAGGCCCGAAAAACAGCCCTCTCCTGCGTTTTTCCCTCTGAGCGCCCCTCGGGGAACGCGGCTGGAGCCCGAGAATCAGCCTCCGGAGCGCCCTCTGCCCTCTGGAAATCCCTTGTCGGCGTGGATCAGCACCCAAACGGCCGCCGGATTCTCCTTGCGGTCGTGGTGTGTTTTTTTGGATGAAACCCCTTCATGAGAGCCCTCATCACTGGTGCAGGCGGCTTCCTGGGGACGTGGCTGGCCAAGGCCCTAGCCGCGCGCGGAGACAGCGTCACATGCCTGTTGCGCCCGGGAGGTGACGCCTCGGGGCTCGCGGGGGTGACGTACACGCGGGTGGACGGCGACGTGACGGTGCCCTCCACGCTGGCCGCCGCGGTGACGGGGCAGGACGTCGTCTTCCACCTCGCGGGCGCTCGCCGCGGCGCGACACGAGACGACTTCATGCGCGTCAACGCGGAGGGCACCCGCCACCTGTGTGAGGCCATCGTGGCCGCGGGCCACCGCCCCCGGCTGGTGCTCACGGGCTCGCTGGCCGCCTGCGGTCCGTCCACGCCCACCCGCCCGCACGTGGAGGAAGACGCCTTCCACCCCCACGAATGGTACGGGGAGAGCAAGGCGGAGGCCGAGCGCATCGCCTTCTCCTATGGAGACCGGCTGCCCGTCACGGTCTCCCGGCCGCCGCGCATCCTGGGGCCCGGGGACCGGGAGAACCTCCCCTTCTTCAAGATGGCCCAGCGCGGCATCCGGCTGGAGCTGTCCGGCGGACCCCGCCCGCTGACCATGGTGGACGTGGAGGACGTGGTGGACGTCCTCTTGATGCAGGCCACCCACCCCGCGGCGGTTGGCGAGGCCTTCTTCTGCGCGGGCCCCGGCGAGCCCCTGTCATTGGAAAAGGTGCAGGACCTGGGTGCGCAAGCCCTGGGACTCACGCCCCGCACGGTGCGCGTACCCCCCGCGGTGCTCCAGGCCCTGGCCACGGCGGCGGACGGGGTGTCTCAGGTGACGGGCCGCAAGCTGGCCTTGAGCCGGAAGCTGGCGAAGCAGCTCCTGGCGCCTGCCTGGACGTGCTCCGGGGCCAAGGCCGAGCGGCTGCTGGGCTTTCACCCCCGGCGTGACCTGGCGGACTCCATCCGTCGCAGCGTGCGGTGGTACCAGGAGCAGGGCTGGCTATAGCCCTTCTTCCCCGAGCCGCCAGGAGGCGCGCCAGACTCCCGGCATCGTTGACCTCCCCCCCCTCGAAGTGTCAGGAAGCCCGCAGCCCCATGCCCTCGAAAGCCGCCTTCTTCGATGTCGACGGGACGCTCGTGAAGACGAACGTCGTCCACGTCTACGCGTACTACGCGATGAACCGCGGCTCCGTCCTGGGCATCGCGGGGCGGACCCTGAGCACCGCCCTCAGCGTGCCGCTCTTCGGTGTCATGGACGCGGTGGACCGCAAGACGTTCAACGAGTTCTTCTACCGCTACTACGCGGGCCTGAGCGAAGACCGCCTGGTCACCATCGCCGAGGACATGTTCGAGGACGTGCTGCAGCCCGCCCTCTTCGAGCAGACGCAGGACCTCATCGACCAGGCCCGCCGCAGCGGCTGCAAGATTGTGCTCGTCACCGGCGCGCTGGACTTCACCATGCGCCCGCTGGCGCGCCACCTGGGCGCCGACGACCTGATCGCCAACAAGATGCAGTTCGTGGGCGGCAAGGCGACGGGCAAGGTGATTCCGCCCATCATCGAAGGCGCGAACAAGGCGAACGCCATCCGCGCCTACTGCACCAAGGAAGGCCTGTCGCTGGACAAGTGCCACGGCTACTCCGACAGCGCCTCTGACTACGCGATGCTCGCGGTGGTGGGCCGTCCCACCGCGGTGAACCCGGACCTGCGGCTGCGCTCCATCGCGCGCGCCTACAACTGGCCCATCCTCGACCTCAAGTAAGAGCCCCCACGCCATGCGCCCGTTCAAGACGCTCCAGAAGCTGTACGACGAGGAAAGCCAGGTCGTCATCACCGAGAAGGGCAGCCCCCCGCGCGTGCTGTTCCACGGTGAGAACTTCCTGCAAGAGGATTTGCCGGTCGGCACGCGCGTCATCTTCCCGCGCCCGCCCCTGGCCGGCGTGCCCAACGTCAAGGCCGCCATCCGCTACGCCATCAACCACCCGGAGGGCATGGAGCCGCTGCACGCGCTGCTCAAGCCGGGCATGCGCCTGACGTGCGTCATCGACGACATCAGCGTGCCGCTGCCGCCCATGGTGACGCCGGACGTGCGGCAGACCATCCTGGAAATCGTCCTGGAGCTGGCCGCCGACAGCGGCGTGGACGACGTGCACCTCATCATCGCCAACGCCCTGCACCGCCGGATGACGGAAGGCGAGATGAAGCGCATGGTGGGCGAAAAGATCTTCGACGCCTACTACCCGGACCGCTACTACAACCACGACGCCGAGGACCCGGACGGGATGGTCGCGCTGGAGCGCACGTCCCACGGTGAAGAGGTGTCGGTGAACCGCCGCGTGGCGGAGAGCGACCTCATCGTCTACGTGAATGTGAACTTCGTGCCCATGAACGGCGGGCACAAGTCCATGGGCACCGGCGTGTCCAACTACGCGTCGCTGCGCCACCACCACAACCCGAAGACCATCCGCGCCTCCGACAGCTACATGGAGCCGAAGACGAGCGCGCTCTACAAGAGCAACGAGCGCATCGGGCGCAACATCGACAAGCACCTGAAGGTCTTCCACATCGAGACGGCGCTGAACAACCGCATGTTCGGCGGCCCCACCGACTTCCTGGCGAAGAAGGAAGAGGACTACACGGAGGCGGACCGGCTGAAGTTCCAGGCCATGCGCTTCGCGCTGTCCAAGGTGCCGCGCGC
Source organism: Myxococcus sp. AM010 (assembly GCF_013372585.1). NCBI lineage: Bacteria > Pseudomonadati > Myxococcota > Myxococcia > Myxococcales > Myxococcaceae > Myxococcus > Myxococcus sp. AM010. The sequence goes on along the minus strand of NZ_JABXEO010000010.1, from coordinate 45,065 downwards.
CGCCGCGCGCAAGGTGCTCAACTCCATCCCCGCACCCTACGACGTCACGGGCGTCTATGCCGGCGCGACGGAGCCCACGCACCAGAAGACGCTGGAGACGAGCTACAAGCAGTACGTGGTGCCGGTGGAGGGGCAGAGCGACATCGTCATCTTCCCCATCCCGTTCATCTCCCCGTACAGCGTCAACTCCATCCTCAACCCGCTGCTGGTGCAGGTGATGGGGCTGGGCTACTTCTACAACCTGAACCGCGGCGTGCCGCTGGTGAAGAAGGGCGGCGTGCTCATCCTCCTGCACCCGGCCTACGACGAGTTCGACCCGGAGCACCACCCCAGCTACATCGAGTTCTTCCACCGGCTGCTGCCGGAGACGCGCGACTCCATGAAGCTGGAGCACAAGTACGAGCGCGAGTTCGCGGAGAACCCCAGCTACGTGCACCTGTACCGCAAGGGCAACGCCTACCACGGCGTGCACCCCTTCTACATGTGGTACTGGGGCGAGAATGGCCGCCAGCACGTGGGCAAGGTCATCGTCGCGGGCGCGGAGAACAACCACGTCCCCGCCTTGATGGGCTGGGAGCGCACCGACACGCTCACCGAGGCCATTGAAGAGGCCCGCGGGTTCATGGGCCGCTCGGCCTCCATCAGCCTGCTGCGCATCGCGCCCACGGTGATGGTGGACGTGAAGTGAGGACGCCCATGGCCGCCCTTCCCGAGCTGAACGTCACCCAGACCTTCACCGGCAAGCGCCTGCTCTTCGCGGGCGCCACCGGCTTCGTGGGCAAGGTGACGCTGTCCATGCTGCTGACCCGCTACGGGCAGGACCTGGACAAGGTGTACGTGCTGGTCCGCAAGGGCAGCGCCGCGTCCGCCGAGCGCCGCTTCTTCGACAAGGTGGCAACCAGCGAGCCCTTCCAGCCGCTGCGCGACACCCTGGGGGAGGAAGGCGCGCTGGCCTTCATCCGCCAGAAGGTGGAGGTGCTGGACGGCGACATCACCGACCCGTGGATGGGCCTGGAGGAGCCCCAGGTGGAGGCGCTCACCGGCAAGGTGCACGCGTTCATCAACTGCGCGGGGCTGGTGTCCTTCAACCCGTCGCTGGAGGTGGGCCTCAACGTCAACACCCACGGCCTGAAGTTCGCCGCGGCGCTGGCGCTGCGCTGGTCCGTCCCGCTGATTCACATGTCCACGGCCTTCGTGGCCGGCAACCGCAGCGGGCTCGTCTTCGAGGACGAGGAGGTCCGCGGCTACTTCCCCAAGCGGGAGGAGATGGACGGCCGCGACTTCAGCCTGGAGCAGGAGCTGCAGGACGCGGCGCGCATCGTCGCGCGGCTGCGCGAGCAGGCGGATGACCGGGCCCTCACGTCCACCTTCCGCAAGAAGGCGCTGGACCGGCTGGAGGAAGAAGGCCGCGACCCCAACGACGAGAAGACGCTGCGGCTGGCGGTGGGCCGCGAGCGCAAGCTGTGGCTCAGCGGCGAGCTGGTGCGCGCCGGCATGGAGCGCGCCGCCCACTGGGGCTGGCCCAACACGTACACGTACACCAAGTCCCTGGGCGAGCAGGTGCTCGCGGCCACGCCGGGCCTGCGCTACTCCATCGTCCGGCCCTCCATCGTGGAGAGCGCGCGGCACTTCCCCTTCCCCGGCTGGAACGAGGGCTTCACCACCTCCGCGCCCCTGGCCTTCGCGGGCATCAAGGGCCCCGGCGGCATCCCCGCGGGCGAAAACACCATCCTGGACATCATCCCGGTGGACCAGGTGGCGGGCGCCACCATCGGCATCACCGCGCACGCCATGGACGTGGAGGAGCGGCGCATCTACCAGCTCGCCTCCGGCGATGAGAATCCCTTCTACGCCGGCCGCTCCGTGGAGCTGGTGGGCCTGTACCGGCGGCGCTACTACCGCAACCGCGAGTCCGGCAACGCGCTGATGAACAAGCTGCGCTCGCGCGTCGAGCCGCAGCCGGTCAGCAAGAGGGAGTTCGAGCTGTTCAGCGCGCCCATGCTGCTGCGCGGCGCGCGCTTCCTGAAGAAGGCCATCGACGAGGTGCGCCCCGCGTGGGGCGCTCCGGCCGTCCAGGCCATGCTGGACAAGGCGAAGGTGTCGCTGGACGAGGTGGACGACAACGCCCAGGGCATCATGGCCCTGACGGAGCTGTTCCTCCCCTTCCTCTACGAGAACCGCTACGTCTTCCGCTGCGACAACACGCGCTCCGTCTACGCGCGCATGGCGCCCGCGGACCGGCTGAAGGTGCCCTGGGACCCGGAGCACATCGACTGGCGCGAGTACTTCCTGGGGACGCACCTCCCCGGCCTGGAGAAGTGGGTGTTCCCGGGCATGGAGTCGGAGCGCGAGAAGCGCACCGTCATCCCCGCGCACCGCGACCTGCTGGAGCTGATGGAAGCCACGGTGCACGCGTACCGGCACCGCGTGGCCTTCCGCATGGTGGCGGGCGAGAAGGAAGAGCGCTTCACCTACGGCGAGGTGCACCGCTACGCCGCGCGCGTGGGCAGCTTCCTGCTGGCCGCGGGCCTCAAGCATGGCGACCGCGTGCTGCTGGTGTCGGAGAACCGGCCCGAGTGGGGCATCACCTACTTCGGCATCCTGCGCGCGGGCGCCACCGTCGTCCCGGTGGACCCGGGCTTGAGCGAGGCGGAGCTGGTCAACATCGCCCGCCGTGCGGAGGCGCGCGCGTGCCTCGTCTCCGAGGACGCGGCCCGGGACTTCCCGGGCCTGTTCGCCGCGCTGGGTGAAGGCGTCACCGTGGCCAGCCTCGCGGAGGCGATGACGGGCGACCCGGCGCACCCGGACCGCATCGGGCCGGTGCGCAAGTCCGCCGCGGCGGACGACCTGGCCAGCATCATCTTCACCTCCGGCACCACGGGCACGCCCAAGGGCGTCATGCTCACCCACCGGAACTTCGCCGCGCTGGTGGCGAAGCTGGCGGGGACCTTCGACATCGGCGTGGGCGACGGTGTGCTGTCCGTGCTGCCGCTGCACCACACCTTCGAGTTCGCCGCCGGCTTCCTCACCCCGTTCTGGCGCGGGGCGGAAATCACGTACATCGACGAGCTGACGTCGGACCGGCTGGGCGAGGTCTTCGAGACGGGCCGCATCACCGCCATGGTGGGCGTGCCGGCGCTGTGGCAGCTCCTGCACCGCAAGATTACGCAGGAGTTCGCCAGCCGCCCGCCGTTCATTGAACAGGCGCTCAAGGCGCTGATGGCCACCCACGGCGAGCTGCGCAACCGCAACAACATCAACCTGGGCAAGCTGCTGTTCTGGCCGGTGCACCGCAAGTTCGGCGGGCGCATCAAGGTCATCGTGTCGGGCGGCTCGGCGCTGCCGGACGACGTGCACAAGGCCTTCCACGAGCTGGGCTTCAACATCACGGAGGGCTACGGCCTGACGGAGGCCGCGCCGGTGCTGGCGGTGACGAAGCCCGGCAACAAGCGCCAGCCTGGAACGGTGGGCCGCGCGCTGCCCGGCATCGAGCTGCGCATCCTCAACCCGGACAACGACGGGCTGGGTGAGGTCCTGGCCAAGGGCCCCAACGTCATGCCCGGCTACTTCGGCGACCGCGAGGCCACCGAGGCGGTGCTCAAGGACGGCTGGCTCCACACGGGTGATTTGGGGCGCCTGGACGCGGAGGGCCACCTGTACCTGGTGGGCCGCGCGAAGGACGTCATCATCGACCACAACGGGAAGAACATCTACCCGGACGAGCTGGAGGAGCTGTACCAGGACCACGCGCACATCCAGGAGCTGTCCATCGTCGGCCTGCCCGATGACGCGGGCGGCGAGAAGGTGGCGTGCCTGTGCGTGCCCGACTACGCGAACCGCCCACGCGAGGAGGTGCGCCGCGAGCTGGAGGAGCACTTCCGTAAGGTGAGCGCGGGCATGCCCTTCTACCGGCGCGTGAAGGTGCTGCGCCTGTGGGACGGCGAGCTGCCCCGCACCGCCAAGCGCAGCGTGAAGCGCAAGCAGGTGGTGGAGGAGCTCAAGCGCCAGGAGCGCATGGCCGCCAGCGCCAGCAAGGCGCGCGAGAAGGCGGCCCACCCCTCCACGGGCGGCGTCGCGGACTGGCTCTTCCCGCTCATCGCGGAGGTCAGCCACAGGCCGGTGTCCGACGTGCGCCCGGACGCGCTGCTCAGCGGGGACCTCGGCTTCGACTCGCTGATGCTCACCGAGCTGTCCTCCGCGCTGGAGGCGGCCGGCGTGCCGCTGCCCGCCGTGGAGGACCTGACGCAGGTCCAGACGGTGGAGGACCTGCGCAAGGTGGTGGCGTCCTCCGGCAAGCGCCCCTCGGTGGAGACGCGGGCGAAGGAAATCTCCAAGGAGAACGCGCGCGCGGAAGAGGTGGAGATTCCGGTGCCCGACGTGGTGGCGGACGTGGGCCGGCAGCTGATGTCCTTCGGGCAGAAGGTGCTCTACGGCGGCGTGTTCGACGTGAAGGTGACGGGCAAGCCCTTCATCCCGCGCAACCGCAACTTCATCGTCATCGCCAACCACTCCAGCCACCTGGACGCGGGCCTGGTCCGCACGGCGCTGGGTGACCAGGGCGAGCGGCTGGTGTCCCTGGCGGCGCGCGACTACTTCTTCAACACGCCGCTCAAGCGCGCCTGGTTCGAGAACTTCACCAACCTGGTGCCCATTGAACGGCAGGGCTCGCTGCGCGAGTCGCTGCGCATGGCGGGCGAGGCGCTGCGGCAGGGCTTCAACGTCCTCATCTTCCCAGAGGGCACGCGCTCCACCACCGGCGAGCTGATGGAGTTCAAGTCCACGCTGGGCTACCTGGCGCTCACCTTCAACATGGACGTGCTGCCGCTGTACATCGGCGGCGCCTTCGACGCGCTGCCCAAGGGCAGCGTGCTGCCCAAGACGAAGACGCCCCTGCGGGTGAACATCGGTCCGGTGCTGGGCCACGCGGACCTGCGCACGCGGGTGCAGGGCATGGCGCGCTCGGAGGGCTACCGCTACGTCACGCGCATCGCCGAGGACTCGATGCGGGCGCTGCGCGACGGCCGGGTGCTGAGCCTGGAGCGCGTGGACCCGCCTGGGGCCGGGGCCACTCCCCGCGCGTCCACGTCCACGGAAGGGAAGGACTCGTGAAGCTGCTGGTGACGGGAGGCACGGGCTTTCTGGGCACGCACCTGGTGCCCAGGCTGGTGGCGGCGGGCCACGCGGTGCGGCTCATCGGCCGCTCGCGGCCTTCGGGCGCGCCCTATGCGGGCACGGAGTACGTCCCCGGTGACTTGAAGGACCGGGACGCGGTGCGCCGAGCGCTGGAGGGCGTGGACGCCGTCTACCACCTGGCGGGGCTCGTCTCCTTCCAGCCGAAGGACGCGCGGAAGATGTTCGAGCTGCACGTGGACAGCACCCGCGAGCTGCTGCGGGACGTGCGCGAGGCCGGCGTGAAGCGCGTGGTGCTGGCCTCCACCTCCGGCACCATCGCGGTGTCGAAGGAGGCGCAGGTCCACGACGAGCGCGCCGACTATCCGATTACGGTGGTGGGCCAGTGGCCCTACTACCTGTCGAAAATCTACGAGGAGAAGCTGGCGCTCGCGTACTGCCGCAAGCACGACATCCCCCTGGTGGTGCTCAACCCCAGCCTTCTGATGGGGCCCGGGGATGACCGGCTGTCCTCCACGTGGACGGTGGTGAAGTTCCTCAACCGCGAGCTCCCGGCCATGCCGGGCGGCGGCATCTCCTTCGTGGACGCACGCGACGCGGCGGACGCCTTCGTCCAGGCGCTCACCCGGGGCGAGGTGTACGGCCGTCACCTCATGGGCGTGAATCTGTCCATGAAGGACTTCTTCCAGCGGCTGGAGCGCCTGTCCGGCGTGCCCGCGCCGAAGCTGACGCTGCCCTCCAAGGTCAACGTGCTCGGCGGGAAGCTGCTGGAGCGCTGGGCCAAGGTGCGCGGCACCACGCCGACGCTGGACCCGCAGGAAATCGACATCGGCGAGCACTGGTTCTGGCTGGACGCGTCCAAGGCGGAGGCCGAGCTCGGCTTCCGCGCGCGCGACCTCCAGGAGACGCTCTCCGAGACGGTGCGGCACATCTACGGGAAGATGCCGCCCCAGAGCCTGCCGGGCACCAAGGGTCGGCTGGCGGAGCTGCGCGAGAACACCTGAGCGAGGCTCGCGGCGGGAGCTTCCGGGGACCGGACTCCCGCCTCTTCACCGCTACCGCCGCGGCAAGCCCACCGTGCGCTGGGCGTTGTCCACCAGGCGCGCGGCCCAGGGCTCCGAGCGGTGGCTCCACACCCAGGCCGCGCCGAGAAAGACGCAGCCCAGGAGCACGAGCACCAACCGCGAGAGGAAGGACGGACCCGCCTCGCTTGCGCTGGTGGCCACGGCCTAGCCCACCACGCGGTTCCGGCCCGACTTCTTCGCCTTGTACAGGTTCGCGTCCGCCACCTTGATGAAGTGCGTGGGCTCCAGCATGTCCGACGTCTGCTCGGCCACGCCAATGGAGATGGTGACGGGGATTTCCTTCTCGTCGTAGACGAAGGACTTCTCCGCGATGAGCCGGCGAATCTTCTCCGCGAACAGGCGCGCCTTGTCCAGACCGTCCTCGGGGAGGACGACGGCGAACTCCTCGCCGCCGTAGCGGGCGAAGCACTGCTCGCGGCGCACCAGGCGCTTGATGGACTGGGCCAGCTCCCGCAGCACGTAGTCCCCGGCGAGGTGGCCGTGGACGTCGTTGATCTGCTTGAAGTGGTCGATGTCGAACATCATCAGCGTGAGGGTGCGCTGATAACGCGAGGACCGGCCCATCTCCTTCTCGAGGTACTCCAGGAAGTACCTCTTGTTGTTGATGCCGGTGAGGCCGTCCGCGATGGTCAGCGTGTAGATGGTCTCGTGGTACTGGGTCTCGATGTTGTCTCCATCGAGGAACTTGAAGATGGAGCCTCCGACCTTGACCAGGTCCCCGCTGCGCAGCGGCGAGGCCTGAAGCACTTCCTGGTCATTGAGGAAGGTGCCGTTGGTGGAGCCCAGGTCTTCAACGAGCATCTTCCCTCCACGCCCCAGAATCCGGGCGTGGCGGCGGGACACGTTGTCCAGGTCCACCACGATGTGGTTGTGCTGATCCCGCCCGATGGTGAGCTCGGCATCCTCGATGAGGTACTTCTTGCCGAGCTCCGGGCCGTGAATCTGCACGAGACAACACTCCGTGCTGCGGTCGGCATGCACGTTGAGCGTTGAGATCTTCGTGACGCGGGTTTCGTCGCCGGCCATCGGAAACGAGGCTAGCACGATAGCCTCGGCAGACGCCATGCAACGCAGCCGGGGCCGGTTCTTCGGCCCTTGGCGGCGTTTCTCCCACATGCAGCCGGGGGCCGCGGCCAGGCGCGGCGACCCGAGGCGTCGGGACGTCCAGCGCCGGTCAGGACACCTGAAGAGGCGGTTCGGCACTCAACGATGGCTGGCAGGCAGGCACACGTGCCCTTGCCGGCCTTCCGGGGACGGCTAACGTCCGGCACACCTATGTCCAAAGTCCTGGCGATGATTCTGGCTGGAGGCGCAGGCACGCGCCTGGAGCCCCTGACGCGCGAGCGCGCGAAGCCCGCTGTCCCCTTCGGCGGCCGCTACCGCATCATCGATTTCGTCCTCTCGAACTTCGCCAACTCCGGCGTGTACCGGATGAAGGTGTTGACGCAGTACAAGAGCGACTCGCTCAACAACCACCTGTCCCGCGCCTGGCGGATGACGGCGTTCCTGGGCCACTACGTGGAGCCCGTGCCCGCGCAGATGCGCACCGGAGTGGACTGGTACAAGGGCAGCGCGGACGCCATCTACCAGAACCTCAACATCATCACCGACGAGGAGCCGGACTACATCTTCGTCTTCGGCGCGGACCACGTGTACCGGATGGACACGCGGCAGATGCTGGACTTCCACTGCGCGAAGAAGGCCGCGTGCACCGTGGCGGCGATTCCCGTCCCGATTGAGCAGGGACGCGAGTTCGGCATCATCGACGTGGGGCCGGACGGGCGGATGCTGCAGTTCCTGGAGAAGCCCAAGGACCCGCCGCCCATGCCGGGCAACCCGAAGATGTGCCTGGCCTCCATGGGCAACTACCTCTTCTCCACCGACGTGCTGGTGCAGGAGGTGGTGCGGGACGCGGCGAACGAGGCGAGCGCGCACGACTTCGGCAAGTCCATCATCAGCGAGCTGTACAAGCGCGCGCCGGTGTACGTGTACGACTTCGCCCAGAACGAGGTCCCCGGCCAGGAGGCCAAGGAGCGCGGCTACTGGCGGGACGTGGGGAACATCGACGTCTACTACCAGTCCAACATGGACCTGGTGGACGTGGACCCGACGTTCAACCTCTACAACGACCGCTGGCCCATCCACACCCAGCCCAACAACTACCCGCCGGCGAAGTTCGTCTTCGCGGACGAGCAGAACCACCGCGTGGGCCACGCCATGGACACGCTGGTGGCGGAGGGCTGCATCATCTCCGGCGGCAGCGTGCGGCGCTCGGTGCTGTCGCCGAAGGTGCGCGTCAACTCGTACTCGGAGGTGGAGGACTCCCTCCTGTTCGAGAACGTCACCATCGGCCGGCGCTGCCGCATCCGCCGGGCCATCATCGACAAGAACGTGGAGATTCCGCCGGGGATGACCATCGGGTTCGACCCGGTGGAGGACCGGCGGCGCTTCCACGTCACGCCCGGGGGCGTCGTGGTGATTCCCAAGGGCATGAAGGTGACCTGAGGCGGCCATGGGCGCGGACGGACTCCTCCTGAGGCCCGCGAAGGAGTCCGACCGCCGCACGCTGTGGCGAATCCACACCCTGGCCGTGGAAGCCCTGTGCCCGCGCGCGTACGCGCCGCACGAGGTGCTCACCTGGGTGCGGCTCTTGAAACCGGAGGGCTACCTGCGACCGGAGCGTCCGCGCACGGTGCTGGTGGCGGAGCGCGGCCGGCGCGCGGTGGGCTTCGGCCAGGTGGACGCGGCGCTGGGTGAGCTGGAGGCGCTGTACGTGGTGCCGGACGAGGCGGGCCATGGCGTGGGCCCTGCCCTGCTGTCGGCCCTGGAGTCCGCCGTCTGGCGAGGCGGCGCGGCGCTGCTGGGGCTGGATGCCAGCCTGAACGCCGAACACTTCTACCAGCGCCACGGCTATGCCTCCGTCCACTCCGCCCGTCGTCCCCTCACGGTGGACGTCCAGTTGGCGTGCGTGCGGATGCAGAAGCAGCGGCCGGCCACGGTCCTGGGGCGGTGGCCGGCCTGGCGCCGCGGCTAGGTGAAGGCCGCCTTCACCTCGGGCTTGTTGAGCACCACCAGGGCCCAGATGCCCACGGGGATGCCCAGACAGGCGCAGGGGCCACAGCAGGGGATGACGGAGATGATGGCGGCGGCCATCGCCAGCCCGTAGCTCTGCAGGTTCTTCATCTTCAGCGCGCCGAAGAAGACGATGCCGTTGAGCACCAGCGTGGGCAGCGCGAGCAGCAGCTTGCCGCCCGTGGTCGACGTCGCCGCCAGCACCTCCCGGGCGCCTTCGGGCAGGTCGGGGTTGTTGAGCATCTCCGCGACGGCGGGGTCCGCTCCGCCAAAGGCCTGGAGCACGTTGACGAGCCCCAGCAGCACGGTGATGCCGGACAGGACCATCAGCAGGATGGCCGGCAGCGACACGGCCTCCTTCGCGCCCGCGCCGCCGGGCGAGTTCATCGTTCCGTAGGTGTTCTCCATGGTCCCCAGTTCCCCTCGATGCCGCGTGAGCTGCCGTGCGGGCAGTGGGCCCGCCGCGCGGCCATTCCACTCGGAGACAGGGGAGCGCGCCAAGTGAAATGACGTGCCCCCTTCCCTCCCCGCTCAGGCCTTGAAGGTGAGCAGGGGGGAGAGCCGGGCCACCTCCCGGATGATGCCGGCCTCCACCTGGGCCTCCACCACCGGACGGATGGGCTTGTACGCCACGGGCGCTTCCTCGACGCGGCGCTCCGCGCGAAGGGCGATGCAGTCCACGCCCGTCAACCCCAGGGCGGCCTCGCTCTGGTCCGCGCCGCCCCGCGACAGGGAGAAGCGGGAGCGCGCGCGCCCTGCCCCATGCGACGCGGACTCCAGCGCCCGCGCATCCCCACACCCCACCATGAGGAAGGACGTGGCGCCCATGGAGCCGGGGATGATGACGGGCTGCTCCGCCCCCGCCGGGCACGCCCCCTTTCGAGCCAGCCAGCCGCCCTCGTAGGGCAGCGTCAGGTTGTGCGGCACGTCGTAGACGAGCGGCGCCTCCACGTCCCCGAAGAGCTCCCGGAGCGTCTGGCGCAGCAACTCCGCCAGCAGCAGGCGATTGAGGAAGGCGTAGTTGGCCGCCGTCGCCTCCGCCTCCAGGTATTCAGTGACGAGCCGCGTGTCGCTCAAGGGGAGGATGCCGCTGGCCGGGAGCGGCGTGCCCGCGGGCCACGCCTGCCGCGCGCGGTCCTGCCAGGCCACGCCCACGTGCTTGCCCACGTCCCGGCTGCCGGAGTGAATCATGAAGGCGAGCTGTCCCTCGCGCACACCCCAGTCCCACGCCCGCGCCCGGTCCTCCACGGCCTCCACGCGCTGCACCTCCACGAAGTGGTTGCCGCCGCCAATGGTGGCCAGCCCCGCGTCGCGCACCAGGCCTTCGCGCGTGAAGGACTCGGGCGCCCAGCGCGGATGGCCCTTCAGCCCGCCGCCCAGGTGGATGCGCGACACCTCCGCGTCGAGCTGCGCCAGGTCGGCCCGGCCCGCGCACCCCAGCGGCTGCTCCATTGTCTCCAGGAGCCACCCCTGCACGCCGTCGCGCAGCAGCGCCTCGGAGGCCCGCGAGCCCATGGTGACGTCGCGCGTGCCGTAGAAATAGTGGCCCTTCATCCGCTCGACGAAGGCCGACCGCTTCGCCAGGAAGTCCTCCACGGAGAGGTCCGCGACGTGCAGCCGCATGCCGCAGTTGATGTCGGTGCCAATGGCGCCAGGCACCACCAGCCCGCGCGTGTGGAGCACCGAGCCAATGGCCACCCCGGAGTCTCCCGGGTGGAAGTCGGGCGTGGCGCGTACCCGCAGCACCTCGCCACCACCGGGGTGTCTCAGGGCCGCGAGCTGGGCGAGCTGTTGGAAGGCCTTGCCCTCCACGGGCAGGTCCGGCGGGAGGAGGACTTCGGCGGGCGGCGCGTGGGCGTCACCCAGGAGGCGGACGGAATAGAGGCGGCCGTCATAGGCCACCTCGAGCCCCTCGCGGGCGAGCGCCCGGAGAAGCCGGTTCAGTTTCGGCTGCATGACCCAACTCAGGAATGCCCCGGGGTCCGAGCGCGGACCTGCCAGGGGGACGTGACGGAGAGATGAGGGACCCGGGGTCAGCAGCCGCGGTCGCCAGACGGCGCGAAGCCGTCTTCACCGTCCACACACGGGCACCCGGCCCGTTCCTGACGAAGGGACATCAAACGGCCGCGGACAGGCCCCCATCCACGTTGATGGCCGCGCCGGTGATGTAGCCACCGCGGGGCGACAGCAGGAAGGCCACGGTGTCCGCGAACTCCTCCGCCTTCCCCACCCGGCCCAGCGGAATCCCGGCGTGACGCGCCATCTCCTGCTGGAAGGACTCCACGGGCTTGCCCACTTCCTTGGCACGGCGCGCCCACTGGCCACTTTCGATGATGCCCACCAGCACCGCGTTCACCCGGATGGCGTGAGGGCCCAGCTCCTTGGACAGTGCCTTCGTCAACGCGAGCCCCGCCGCGCGAGACACCGACGACGGCGTGGAGTTGGCGCCCGGCGTCTTCGCCGCGATGGCCAGCACGTTGACGATGGCGCCGCTCCCCGACTCCTTCAGGAAGGGCAGCGCCTGCCGCGAGGCGCGAATCGCCGCGAAGACCTTGAGCTGGAGGTCCGCCTCCCACTCCGCGTCACTCACCGAGGCGAAGGGCCGGCCCGCCGCGGTGCCCGCGTTGTTCACCAGCCCGTCGATGCGCCCGAAGCGCGCGTGGGCGGCATCCACGAAGTGCTCCACTTCCCATGCACGCGACACGTCGGCCTGGACGGTGAGCACGTCTCCACCCTCGGCGCGCAGGGCCGCGGCGGTGGCCTCCAACCGCTCCGCCCCGCGGGCACAGAGCGCCACCTTCGCGCCCTCCCGGACGAGCCGCCGGGCCACCGCGGCCCCCAGCCCTTCCGAGCCACCCGTCACCAGCACCACCTTGCCACCCAGCTCCAGGTCCACGTGCCACCTCCTCACGGCCAGCGCCGGCCCCGCGAGGCGACTGCACCTCGCAGGGGCCAGGACGCGGGACGTCACGTCATCAAGCAGGCTGCTTCATCAGGTGCCGCTTCTGGTCGAAGGCCGCCAGCGTCTGGGCGATCTCCTCGTTCACCGCCCGCAGCATGTCCTGCTTCTCCCGGAACGGGAGGAAGGCGCTCTTGAAGCCGGAGACGAGGATGGTGGCCAGGTCCTCCAGTGACAGGCCCAGCTCGGAGTGCGCCGTCCACAGCTCCTTGGTCACCGTGGTGTCGGTGATGAGGCGGTTGTCCGTGTTGATGGTCACCCGCAGGCCGTAGTCGAAGTAGAACTTCAGCGGGTGCGCCGCCAGGCTCGTCACGGCGCCCGTCTGCACGTTGGAGGTGGGGCACACCTCCAACGGAATCCGGTGGTCGTTGACGTAGTTGAGCAGGTCCCCGTCCTCGCGCAGCCGCGTGCCGTGACCGATGCGGTGCGCGCCCAGGTTGTGGATGGCCTGGGAGATGGACTCGGGGCCGTAGGCCTCGCCCGCGTGCGCGGTGCAGTTGACGTTGTTCTTGAGGATGAGCTGGAAGGCGTCCCGGTGGTCCTTCGCCGGGAAGCTCGCCTCCGCGCCCGCCAGGTCGAAGCCGATGACGCCGCGGTTCTTGTAGGCCACCGCCAGCTCCGCCAGCCGCATGGACGTCTGCGGGTTGATGTGGCGGATGCCGCAGACGATGACGCCGCACTTGATGCCCGTCTCCTTCTTCGCGGCGCGCAGGCCCTCCAGCACCGAGTCGATGACCGTGGTCATCTTCAGGCCCTTCTGCAGGTGCAGCGCGGGCGAGTAGCGGACCTCCAGCCAGCGCACGTTCTCCGCGGCGGCGTCCACGGCCAGCTCGTAGGCGGCGCGGTAGAGGGCGTCGGCCGTCTGGAGCACGGAGAGCGTCACGTCGAAGGCGACGAGGTACTCCTCCAGGCTCTCGCACACCTCGCCCATGTGGATGGCCTTGGCCAGCCCGTCCTCGGTGTCGGCGAGCAGCTTGATTTTCTGCTGCTCGGCCAGCTCCAGGATGGTCTTCAGGCGCATGGACCCATCCAGGTGGCAGTGGAGGTCCGTCTTGGGCAGCGCGCGCAGCAGCTCTTCCGTCACCGCCAGGGTGGGCGGCGGCACGAAGTCCGTCCGCCGGGCGGACGAGGGAATGCCGGTGGCGCTGGGAATCTCGTCATCACGAATGGTAGGCATGGTCCAAGTTCCTTCCTTGCGCCATCCTCCAAACCATGTCGTCTCGCGCCTGTCCATGCACGCCCTTGCTGCCCGCCCTGGCGCTGACACTGGTGGCCGCCATGGGGTGCCGGGAGCCCGCGACGAGCGCCTTCCGCTATTCCACGGACGCCTCGTCCCGCGCCGGCCTGGTGGCCCTGAAGGACGGCGTCCTCACCGCCAATGAGGCGGGCGCCGTCGTCCGCCTGGAGCGGAGCGGCCGGGTCGCCTGGCGAGCCGCCCTGGACAGGGAGGTGGCCACACGCCCCGCGCTGCTGGGAGACAGCGTCATCGCCGGGACCGTGGGCGGAGACCTGGTCCGGCTGACCCTCGCGGATGGCGCGGTGCAGTGGCGCCTCACCGGAGAGCCCCCCGTCCTTACCGCACCCGTGGCGGATGCGGAGGGAAAATTCGTCTTCCTCGTCGCGCCGGATGGAGCCGTCCGCTCCCTCTTCACGGACACGGGAAAGACGGACTGGGAGCGCCCCCCACCCGGAAAGCCCGAGCCAACGGCCGCGCCCCGCGGCTTTCCCGTGCCGGTGCTCCAGGACGGCTTGTTGGTGGTGGCGCTCGGTGACGCCGGGCTGATGGCCCTGGCCACCCAGGATGGGGCGAAGCGCTGGCAGCGGGACGTCCGGGACGTGCTGGGGATGACGTTGTGGCAGGACACGCTCTACGTGAGCACCCGCCAGGGCCGCGTCCTGGCGCTGCGGCTCGGGGACGGCACCTCCCTGTGGGAACAGGCTCCCTCGAAGGCCCTGAGCAGCGCCCCCTCGATTGCGCTGGGAACGGTGTGGGTCGGCACGGCTGGGGAAGCCTCCGCGCTCGTCGGCCTGTCCCCTTCGGACGGCAAGGAGGTGAAGCGCATCATGCTGCCCGACCCGCTCGTCTCGGAGGTGACGCCGGTGCGGGAGGACCTGCTGCTGGTGCCCACCAGCGGGCGTCAGGGACGGCTCATCGCGTTGAACACGGCGACCTGGGCACAGGCCTTCTCGGTCCGCGCGGATACGCCGCTGCGCACCCGCCCCGTGGTGCTGGGCGACCAGGTCATCGTCCTGGGCCTGGATGGCCGCGTGCTGTCGTGGCGGCTGCGCAAGATTGAGCCTTGAGCCACGGCTGCGGCCCTCACCACGTCCGCAGCGTCGACAGCGAGCGCTCCACGCGGGCGGACAGCGCGCCATAGTCACGCTCGGGCGCGGAGAAGGAGACGAGCACGAAGCCGTCCTTCCTGGGAACGAAGTACACCAGCGTGCGCGCGCCGCCCGTCTGTGAGAATTCGTAGCGCGCCACGGGCCCCGCCGGGAGCGTGCCCTCCGTGTCCTGGAGCAGCTTTCCGGGCACCTTCAACCCCGCCGCCCCCAGCACGGCCTCCGGGCCCGAATCCAGGGCGGGCGCCGCGCCGCGCACCGAGCGCAGCTCCAAGCCCCCGTCAAAGCGGGCCAGCGCCGGGGGCCCGGCCTCCACCGAGCGCAGGCCCATGCCCGAGGGCGGCTCGTACTGCACACCGAGGTCCTGCGAGGAGAAGCTTCGCGAACAGCCGAAGCCACACCACACCAGCAGGAGGCACCAGGTCAGCGGGGCGAGTCTCACGCGCTGGACTCTGCCACTCGCACGTTCGCCCTGTCAGGCGCGCGGGCTTTGTTTCGTCGCTCTCACCACACCCGGCCGGACAGGCCCCACACGCCCTTCAGGACTTCGCTGGTTCGAATCCAGCCCCCTCCGCAATGTGGAGGGGTAGCCAAGTGGTCGAAGGCATCAGCCTCCAAGCTGACAAGTCTCCAGACGAACTGGCTTGTCCACTCGGGTGACCCCTTCTCAGCCCGGTATCAGGAAGCGGGCGATGATGCGTTTGAGGCCCACGCCTCCGCCGAACTCCACCGTCACCTTCGCGTTGGGGCCGTTGCCGTCCGCGGACACCACGCGGCCCACGCCGAACTGCTCGTGGCGCACGCGCATGCCCCGCACGTCCCCACTCACGCCGTCCATGTCCGACGCCTGCGAGTACGAGCGGTCGATGCGCGGCCCGTCGTCCTCATCCCAGGTCCGCTTGCGCGGTGTCGAGGGCACCATGGGCTTGGGGGCTTCGGGGACCTCCTGCTCGCTGATGCCGAACAGCGCCGGAGGCACGTCCCGCAGGAAGCGGCTGGGCGCGTTGTAGCGCAGCTCACCGAATAGTGAGCGGCACTGCGCCAGGCTCACGAAGAGCCGCTTTCGCGCCCGCGTGAAGCCCACGTAGCAGAGGCGCCGCTCCTCGGCCATCTCCTCCGAGGGCTCCCCCTCCGCCGAGGCGACCTCGTTCAGGAACGTGGACTCCGACTTCACCGCGCGCGAGTGCGGGAAGACGTTCTCCTCCATGCCCGTGAGAAAGACGGCGTCGAACTCCAGGCCCTTGGCCGCGTGCAGCGTCATCAGCGCCACCCGGCCGTCGCCCACCTCCGCGTCCGCCTCGCCCACCAACGAAATCTGCTCCAGGAAGGCCTGCAGCGCCGGCACGTCGGCCGTCAGCGGAGCCGCGTCCACCTCGGGAGGGACTTCGCGGGGAGGATTCGCCGAGGCCGCCACCGCCGCGGCGGCCCGGTTCAGGTCGAACTCCTGCGCCGCGCCCAGGAACTCGCGGAGGTTCTCCGCGCGCGTCTGCGACTCGTCGCTGCCCTCGGCGTGCAGCGTCTCCACCAGCTTCGTCTCGCGCAGCATCTGGTCCACCGCGCCGGCCGCCTCCTCGTTCGTCTGGGCGAAGGCCGTCAGTGACTCCAGCAGGTTGCGGAAGCCCTTGAGCCGCTTCACCGCGGCGCTATTGAGCGCGGGAATCTGCTCCGGCTGGGACAAGGCCTCGTAGAGGCTCACGCCGCGCGTGTTGGCGAAGTCCGTCACCCGCTCCACCGTGGTGTCGCCAATGCCACGCGCCGGGATGTTGATGATGCGCAGCAGGTCCGCGTCCGAGCGCGGGTTCACCATCAGCCGCAGGTACGCGGAGGCATCCCGCACTTCCGCCCGGTCATAGAAGCTGCGCCCGCTCACCAGCGTGTACGGGACGCGCGCCAGGCGCAGCGCCTCTTCCAGCACGCGGCTCTGCGCATTGGCGCGGTAGAACACCGCCATGCTGGAGAGCTTGATGAAGCCCTCCCGCTGGAGCGCTAGAATCTGCCGCGCCACCTCCTGCCCCTCGGCCCGCTCATCGCGGTTGAGCATCAGGTTGAGCGTCTGGCCCCGCTGGCGCTCGGACCAGAGCTTCTTCTCCATGCGCCGCGAGTTCTTCCGGATGACCTCGTGCGCCGCGTCCAGGATGTTCTGGTCGGAGCGGTAGTTCTGCTCCAGCTTCACCACCTTCGCGCCGGGGTACTGCCGCGGGAAGCCGAGGATGTTGTCCACGTCCGCGCCACGCCACCGGTAGATGGACTGGTCATCGTCACCCACCACCACCAGGTTGGCGGAAGGGGGCGGCGCCAGCTGCTTCAGCAGCGCGTACTGCACCGGGTTGGTGTCCTGGAACTCATCCACCAGCACGTGGTTGAAGCGGCGCCGGTAGTTCTCCAGCACGTCCGGCCGGGTGCGGAACAACGTCACCAGCAGGAGCAGCAGGTCTCCGAAGTCCACCGCGTTGGCCGCGCGCAGCCGCTCCTGGTAGGCCGCGTACACCTTGCGCACCAGCTGGCCCCGCTCGTCGCCGGGCGCGACCTGCATGTGCTCCGGCAGCCGGGCCGCGTTCTTCTCCTGGTCGATGCGGTGGAGGATTTCGCGCGGCTGCATGGACTCGATGCCCGCCTCGCGCATGGCCCGCTTCACCACGTTGAGCTGGTCCGAATCGTCGTAGATGACGAAGGAGCGGGTGAGCCCCACGTGCTCCGCCTCGCGGCGGAGAATCTGCGCCGCCGCCGAGTGGAAGGTGCTCACCACCAGCTCGTTCGCCTGGGCCCCCAGCAGTTGCACCAGGCGCTCGCGCATCTCCCGCGCCGCCTTGTTGGTGAAGGTGACGGCCAGGATGCGCCACGGGTAGACGTCGTGGACCTTCACCAGGTACGCCACGCGCCGGGTGATGACGCGCGTCTTGCCGCTGCCGGCCCCTGACAGGACGAGCAGGGGGCCGTCACCATGCAACACGGCCTCGCGCTGAGGCGCATTGAGGTCTTCGAGGAGGGCGGATTCGTGTGGGTTCGCGGGAGACATTCGGGAGGCAGCCCATGCTTCTAACGTCTTTCCCCCACCAATGGGCGCCCTTCCTCGGTCCCCGCCCGGCCGCCCAGCCCCCCAAGCATGCGGCGGGCTTATATAATGGTGCGCCTCCATGTCCGACTCCACGTCCGGCGCCCCTTCGAGGCCTTCCCAGGCCGACCTGGACCGTTACGCCGAGCAGTTCTCCCAGAGCCTCACCCTGCGCCTCTTCGGCGCGCAGCTCAGCTTCCCGGAGGGACGGAAGGTGGTCGTCACCATCCCCGAGCTGCGCCCCGAACACCGGGGCGGCGCCGGCAGCGCCAGCGCCGTCAACGGCGGCATCCTCGCCGCCCTCTTCGACTATGCCGTGGGCTGCACCGGCGCCCTGGTGGACCCGGGCCGGCGCTGCGCCACCGTGCAGCTCTCCATGAGCTTCGAGCGCGCCGTCACCGGCGACAGCCTCCGCGTGGAGTCCGAAATCGACAGCCAGACGGTGTCCCTCCTCTTCGCCACCGCCCGGGTGTACGACGGGGAAGGCCGGGTGTGCGGCCGCTGCCAGGGCGTGGTGAAGCTCTCCAACCTCCGCTGGCCGGCGGGAGACAGCCCCGCCGTCATTTGACCCTTGCCCACTCCGCCCCACATCTCCCCAGCCCCCGTCGATATGTCCGCGCCGGACACACGTTCTGGGGGCACTGGGGAGCAGGCGTGCTCCCCGGACGCCTCTGAGCGACGGGAAGACGGCATGAGTGCAGCCGTGCAGGGCCTGCGGATGACGACGCTGCGATTGTCACAGGAAGCCGACGAGCCGGCCGAGGCGACGGCGCCCGGGGGGGACGAAGCCCTCCTCGCGCGGCGCGCCCTGACGGGGGACCGGGCGGCCTGGGACGCGCTGGTTGCACGCCATCACCGGCGGGTCGTGGTATCGCTGCTCGCACGTGGCGTCCGGGTGGACCGGGCGCAAGAGCTGGCCCAGGAGACCTGGGCACGGCTCATCCAGCAACAGCAGCGCGGGCTGCTGACGGAGCTGCGCCTGCCCAACCTCGCCCTCACCCAGGCGGCCTTCCTGGCCGCGGACGACGCACGACGGACCCGTCGCGAGTCCATTGCCGGGGCGGTGGATGAACTGCCGGAGCGCCACCACCCGGTGGACCCTTCGGTGTCCGCGGAGCGGCGCCTGCTGTCCGAGGAGCAGCTCTCCCGCGCCCATGCCGCGCTGGCGCAGGTGTCCCCCAGCGCACGAAACGTCTTCCTCCTGGCCTGTGACGGCCAGGAACTCCCCCATGCTGAAGTCGCCTCGCGCGTTGGCCTGTCGGTCCAGCGCGTGCGGCAGATCCTGTGCGAGGTCCGCAAGAAGCTGCGCACCGCGCTCGAGGAGGAAACCCATGCTTAAGCCCCACCTCACCCGCGACGCCGCGGAGCAGTACATCCTGGGGGCGCTGGCACCGGAGAAGGCCGCGAGCCTCGAGGCGCACACGTTGGAATGTGAGCCGTGCGCCCGCCTGCTCCAGGAAGAAGCCCTGCTGTCGGAGCAGCTCCACGAAGTCGCCAGCACCCACGCGCCCGCCGTCCAGGTCATCCGCCCGGCCCGCTGGGAGACTCGGCGTCTCACGGCGGGCCTGGCCGGGGCCGCACTGGCCGCGGCGGCGGCGTGGGCCTTCGTCGTGCTGCCCGGCGGACGGCAACCGCCCGCGTCACCCAACACACGGGCCCTTCACGTCGAGCCGCCCTCGGTGGGGTTGGAGAGGGAGGTCGCCGAACCACAGGCCATCGTCGTGGCGTGCCCGGACCTGGCCACGCAGGCGTCCTGCACCCAGGCGGCCGAGGAGCGTGGGCTGCTCGTCCAATATCCCTGGGGCACGGGTGAAGTCCCGCGCTACGAGGCCCGCACCGGCCTCCCCGAGGGCGCGCTGAGCGCGCGCCGCCCCGTATCGCTGTGAGGATTCCCGTCATGGACTTCCGGAAGAAACTCGCCGCCCTGCTGCTCGCGCTGGCCTCCACCGGGGCGGGTGCGCAGCCGTCGGAAGGCGCCCAGAAGCTGCCAGTCGGCTGGTATGTGACGGAGAGCGCCCCCAAGCGCTACGAGGCCGGCGTGGACAGCCGCGCCACGTGCGAAGGCAACCGCAGCGCCTACCTCCGCTCGCTGTCGCCGGACGAGAATGGCTACGGCACCTTCATGCAAGCCTTCGGCGCGCACGACTTCCGGGGCAAGCGGCTGCGCTTCTCCGGCGCGCTGCGCATCAAGGACGTGGAGGGCTGGGCGGGCCTGTGGATGCGCGTGGAAGGGCCCGACCCGAAGCAGCCCCTGGCCTTCGACAACATGCAGTCGCGCGCGCTGGTGGGCACCGCGGGCTGCAAGCGCTACGACGTGGTGCTGGACGTCCCGAAGGAAGCCACCACCATCATGGCCGGCCTCATCATCAGCGGCACGGGCCAGGCATGGTTGGACGGCGTCCGCTTCGAGGTCGTCGACGCGTCCGTGCCGGTGACGGACCTGCTGGGCTCGCGGCCGGTGGTGGCCGCGGCCGGCCCCGCGGGCCTGGAGGACGACACACCCGCGCCGGTGGCGAAGAACGACCCACTGCCCCTGGGCCGCGTGGGCGACGTCTGGTTCAACCACGGCCGCGTCGCCGCGGACAAGCCGTACACCCGGCGCAAGGACGGCGTCTGGGTGAGCATCCTCGGCGAAGAGGTGTACGAGCATGGCATCGCGGTGACGGGCACCCTGGGGCAGCGCGCGCTCGACCTGAAGCTGAAGGCCGGCGGACGGAGCACCCTCGTCGAGGGGACGTGGGGTGAGGAGCCCGTCAACATCCAGCTCACGCCGGAGAGGCTCACCATGCGCTGGGGCCGCAACACGCGCGAGCTGGCGAGGCACCTGGACCCTCAGGTGGACACCACGTGCAACCGCTACCAGCGCACCGAAGGACCCCGGGTACTGGACCAACTGGACGTCTGCGGCGCGGCGCTGGGCACCCGTCCACCCAGCGCGCAGCTCGTGATGTCCCTTCTGGCGAATGGCTTCAGCCCCACGTTGCCGGCGGGGAGCCTTCCCATCCCGCAGCCCCCCGTGCGCAGCCGTCAGGCGCTCGACACGGAGCGGACCGCGGTTCCCATGTCGCCCTGAGCGCGGAGGGCCCTAGACCACGGGCCCCGGCGTGGGCCAAAGGACCTCCCGTCAGAAGGAGAAGTCGCGCTCCAGGGTTTCGCTCCCCGCCTGCACGGACAGGTGGGCAGAGCGCGCGCCGGTGGACGACGCGGACGTCAAATCAAAGGCGATGCCCTCCGGCCCATGGGCCGGCTTGAGCGCGGGGCGGCCGGGACTCAGGAACACCGCCGCCGTCACCGTCCGCCCGGACAGGGGCTGCACCAGCAGGCGCACGCGCTGACGCTCACGCACCAGCACCACGCGAAAGTCGCGGCGCTCATCCAGCACCTCGCGCTGCTCCGGCAGGCGGGCGGCATGAGCGCGGTGGGAGACAGGCGCGCGCGAGGTGCGCGCGGAGCGGGCCACCGCCCCGTCCTCCTCCAGGTCCAGCGCCTCTTCGATGGCCGCCTCGCCCTCGTCCAGCGCCAACACGGCCTGGGCACACTCACCACAGCGCGCCGTGTGCGCATCCAGCCGGGTCCGCTCGTCCTCGGACAGCTGCCCCATGTCGAGGCGCCAGAGGTCGTCCGCGGTGAGGTGCCGGCGGGGGGGCATGTCCACAGGGGCGGCATCCGCCATGTCCGCGCGGCACGCGTCGCATTCCTGAAGGTGGGCCGTCAGCGTCTGGGGATTGGCCGTCCAGGTGGCGACCAGGTCGTCGCAGCCAGCGCGCGCGGAGAACCACCAGGCGGCGTCCTGCTCGGCGGGCTCGAGGAGGTCGCGCTCCTGCCGGCGCTGCGGATTGAGTGGGATGAACCAACGTGCTCGGGGACGGAGTGCTGAGTCCAGGCCCTGGAGCGCGGCGAGAAAGCGGTCTCGAAGCTGCGCGGACTCGCCGTCGAGGGCCCCGTGAAGGCCCTCCCAGACGGCCAGGCCGTGTGCGGCGGAGGCGACCCTGTCCCGGGCGGAGAGTCCCTCCAGCGCGGAGGCTCGCCACATGTCCGCCTCTTCACCGCCGTCGAGCGCCACCTCGATGGCTTCTTCCGCGGCCCTCAGCAGCACCGGCTGCAGCGACTGCGGTTTCTGCGACTTCAACCAGGCTTCCACCTGAGGTCGACCCAGGCCCCGCAGGGCGGCGTCCACACCTTCGGTCTCCAACCGGGAGCGCCGGCGCAGCAGGTCACCCGCCGCCTCGAGCACTTCACCGGGAGAAGCCGTGCCCGACAGGAGCTGCGAGCGGCGGGCGGAATAGCGGGACAGCGTATCTCCAACAATCATGGGTTCATTCCTCCTGGGTACCCCGGGTGTGGCGGGGAAGGAGGCGGCTCACGCTTCCTCCCCATGCGACTCGCGATGAAGGTCCAGCAGGTAGAGCTTGAGGTAGGCCTGCGCCCGGCTGACGCGCTTGTAGCTGTTCACCACGGTGATGCTCAGGCGCCGGGCACATTCTTCGTGATCCTCGACGTCTTCGTGGTGGTACAGGTCCCAAGCCGAAGCTTCCTTCGGGTGCTCCTGCTGGAGGCGGGCAAATGCCGCCCAATACAGCTCCTGGGCTTCGGCGCGCTCTTCACGCCGCTTCCCGAGCTCGACGGCGCGAGCCACCTCGGAGGGTGGCTCTTCCATGGCGTCATCGGGGTCCGACGGAGGCGCCGCGAGCTCCTCGCGGTGCTTCCGGTAGAAGTCGATGGCCACGTGCTTGACGATGCGCAGGAAGAACGTCTTGGGAGACGCGCTCCGGCCGGGCATCTGCTCCGACACGCCGCGGAACTGGTCCAGACCCCGGTCGATGAACTTCCCGACCGCGTCCTGGAAGAGCTCGTCCGCGTCCGCTGGGGAACCACGGCCGTAGCTCGCCTGAATCTTGCTGATGACGTACCGCGAGGGCCGGGCCCACCGCTGCACCAACGCTCCGAGCGGGCCGCCAACAGGCTCGCCAGTCGCGCGGCGGCGGGCCACCTCCGCGAACAATTCATCATCCGTGAGCTGCTCGTACACCGGGAGGACCTGGGGGCTGCGCCGGGGAAGACGCCCCGGGATGTTGGGTTACGGGGATGTGGCGCGGCAAGGTACCACGTTGGCATCCGCAGGCAGCCTCCGAGACAAGCAGGGAGCGCCAACCCGGCGGAATCACCGGACAATTGGCACCCGCGAAGTCGGACGAAAGCCGCGTGGCGTTCCTGACGGGATTTATAGAGCGGCCGTTCGGAAATCGGACCCGGAAAATCCCCCTGTCAGGAACAGCGAGGGCCCGCGTCTTCGCCCCCATCGCTTTCGAGCGCCCAGCCGAAGCGGCCCTACAAGCCGTGGTTCGAATCCACACACATGCCCCACAGGCATGTGACGACGGATGGTCCGTCACTGATCTTGGAATCAGCCAACTGGCTTCTTCACTCGGGCGCTCACCCTTTCCCTTCTTGAGGATTCGCGTCATGTCCCGCCGCACCATCGTCATCGGAGACCTTCACGGCTGCTACGACGAAGCCGTGGAGCTGCTCGACAAGGTGGGCGCGACCTCCAGCGACCGGATCATCTTCGCGGGTGACCTGGTGGACCGCGGCCCGAAGCGCCGCGAGTGCGTGGAGCTGGCCATGCGGCACGAGGCCATCCTCGGCAACCACGAGGAGAAGCACCTCCAGCAGCGCCACCGGGCGGACGAGCGGCTGCTCCCCGACCACCTTGAGACGCGCCGGGTGCTCGAACCCGGGCACTACGACTGGATGGCCCGGCTGCCTCACTACCTGCGGCTGCCGGAGCACAACGCCATCGTGGTGCATGCCGGAATGCTCCCGGACCTGCCCGTCGAGAAACAGGACCCGTACCACCTGCTCCATGCCCAGTGCATCCGGCCTCCGGCGACCAAGAGCTACTGGCCGTCCAAGGCGCCTGAAGGCTGGAACTTCTGGACGCACCACTGGAAGGGCCCGGAGCGGGTCATCTTCGGGCACACCGTCTTCGACGCGCCGCTCGTCACCGAGCACGCGGTGGGTATCGACACCGGGTGCGTCTACGGACACTCCCTGACGGCGGTGGTGCTCCCGACCTGGGAGTTCGTCTCGGTGCCGGCCCGGAGCACATACCGGGGCGGCAAGGCCGTGGCCCGGATTGCGGTCCACGGCGACGTGTCTGTCTTCTCGTAATCAATTTCGCGCCCGGCCGACGGGGTCCAACACGCCATACAGGTGTCGCGGGTTCGAATCCCGCCGGAGCCATTCGTGGCTCCGTAGCTCAGCGGTAGAGCACTGGGACCGTTAATCCAAGAGTGGCCTCGTCACTCGGGCGCACCCTTTCCTCCCCCATCCTCACTTCGCACGGGCCGCCTTCGCTGACGCGCAAGGCACCCGTGCGTCCACGCGCGGTGCACTCCGCTCGCCTCGTCGCGAGTGGTCCGCCCCGCGCCTGACCCGCGGCACGTCCCAAGGGGACACCATGACGACCCAGACGCAGAACCCGAATGCGCTGCTGCCCGAGTCGCAGCGCGGTCCCGCCGAGCGGCTCCTGGACCTGGTGCTCGGAGGCTCCGCCCACCTGTGGCACAACCGGCCTGGCCTGGAGGTGAATGGCACCTGGTACGCGGCGGCGCACGCCACGCCGTTCCAGCGTGAGAAGGGGCGTCCGGTGAAGCCGGGGCTCTTCGTCCCCGCCGCGGTGAAGCTCTACCGGCAGCTCCTGGACATCTACCGGCTCAACGCGGAGCTGATGGCGCACTTCGCGTCGTACGCGCTGACCCAGACGGACTGGCGCGACCTCAAGGTCGCGACGTGCGCGCTCATGCTGGTGCAGGAGCACGCGGGCCAGCCCGTGCGCGACGAACAGGGCGGCGTGGCCTTCCACGACGACGACTGGCGCGCCATTGGCGAGGCGATGGTGCTCCACTACGAGCGCAAGTCGACGCGCATGCTCACGCCCAAGGCGGTGCTGCGCGTGGCGGAGCTGCTGGAGCATCCGGAGATTGCCCGACTCAACCGCGAGGCGGGCTTTGGTGACCCGGCGTCCCGAAAGGCGCCGCTGGGCCGCTGGAAGCGCGTGGCGTCGAAGTGGCTGGCGGCGCGTGAGGCCAACATGCCCATGCTCCAGGGGCTGGTGAAGGCGGGCTACAAGGAGACGCTGAAGAAGCTGGCGCGCAAGGCGGGTTACAAGCCGCGCGCGCAGGGCTTCTTCGAGGTGCTTGGCTGGAAGCAGAAGCAGTCCGCGCAGGGCCACCGCGAGGTGGGCCTGAACGGGCTGACGCTGGTCAAGCGCGAGCGCTTCGACGGCCTGTCGGAGGCGGAGATCTGCGAGTGGATCGACCTGGAGCGCCTCTCCTACAAGGAGGTCGTGGGCCGGCTGCCGAAGGACGTGGGCCTCACGCCGGCCATCATGGCGGCGCTGCTGCCCTCGCTGTCGGACAGGGACTTGCGGCTGATGACGCCCACGCTCGAGGAGCTGGGCCTGCTGGAGGACCCGGCCATCCGCGCGCGCTGGGAGAAGGCGGTGCACACGGCCACCGACCAGCGGGCGCTGAACATCGCGAAGAACGTCCGCGGCGAGGTGCTGCGGCGCAAGCTGGAGGAGGCCAGCGACAACGCGGCACGACAGGCGGTGGCGGAGGCGACGGCGGAGACCGACGTGCGGGTGATGTTCCTCATCGACAAGTCGGGCTCCATGGAGGGAGCCATCGAGAGCTCGAAGGAGGCGCTGTCGCGCATCCTCGCGGGCTTCCCGATGGACAAGCTGCACATCGCCGCGTTCGACACCCTGGGCACGGTGCTGCGTCCGAAGGCCGCCAGCCGCATCGCCGTCCAACACATGCTGGCGGGGCTGCGGGCGTCGGGTGGAACGGCGCACGCATCCGCGCTGTACGCGCTGCACCGTGACGGCGTTCGCGTGCCGGAGGACGCGAAGCTGGTGGTCATCGTGGTGGGAGACGAGGCCGGAGAGGCAGGCGACCAGTTCGCCCGGGCATTCCGTGACCTCCGCATCCCGGTGTCGGCGATGGCCCTGATGGTGTCGGTGGCACATGCGCGGGGCTCGACGGTCCGAACCTGCGCCGCGCAGCTGCGAGTGCCCTTCAGCGAGGTGAACGTGGACCAGTTCGAGGACCCGTACCAGGTCACCCGGGTGCTCAAGGCGCTGCTGGATGCGCCCACAGTGCATGGAACCGCCCAGTCCGGCTGGGTGGAGCGGGTGATGCGCACGCCGCTGCTGAAGGTGGCGTGAGGCCAACGCGGTGAGGAAGGAGGAGGCGTCGTGGACTACCGGAAGTTCCTCGGGAAGGTGGAGTCGGTGGTGCTGCCGTATCTGGGCGGCGGCACCGTGGACTCCGCCTCGCGACGCCTCCGTGTCACCACCCCCGTCACCCCGGGGTGGTGGCGCTTCGAGGTGAAGGGACGAGACGCCACGCCGCGTGAGCCCTCCGAGCCCGAGTGCCTGGAGGCGCTGCCGCGCGTGCGGGGCCATGCCTGGGGACGCCGGCTGGTGCGCGAGGGCGCCGTGGCGGAGCCCCTGGAGTTGATGCCGGAGGAGGAGCCGCCGCGCCTGGCGCCCATGAGCGCGCGTCGATGGTTTGACGGCTCCCTGCTCTTCGAGGGCGTGGACTTCGAAAGCGAAGCGGAGGGCGCGGCACGCCTCGCCCTGGAGCAGAACCACTCCCTCGCCCACATTCGGGGCGTGAGTGCCCCCCTGCGGGCCGCGTTTGGCTACACCCTGCTGGAGCGTGTCTCGCGCGACGTGGGCATCCGCTTCGCACCCGCCGAGGTCCGCGGACGGATCCTCGCGGTGGCGGAGGGCGGCCGCGTTCCGGCGGAAGAATGCCTGCGCCGTCTGCACGACGAACGTGAGGCCCAGGCGGCGCGGACACGGCAGGAGCGGGAGGACGCCGAGCGACGAACCCGGTCCGCGGAGCTGCTCGCGGGAGCCCAGCGGCGCATCGCCCGTCTGGAGACGCGGGGCGTCCGCGGGAATGCGCGGGAGGATGGCATGCAGCGCGCACAGCAGGCGCTGTTGAACGCGGGCGCGCGTCCACTGGACCTGCGGCGGCTGGCGGGTCAACGGCTGGAGGTGACGTATGCCTTCATGGGGGAGCGCTTCGTCTCCATCGTCGCGGCGGACTCGCTCCAGGTCCTGGACGCGGGCATCTGCCTGGACGGCGCGGACGGGGATGTCACGCTGGAGAGCCTGCCGTCCGTCATCCGCGAGGCCATTGAAACGGATGTCCTGGTGGTAACCCGACATGCCTGAGGAGACGGCCATGTCCACACGAGAGGTCTGCCTGCTCATCGGCCACGGCGGCGAGGTGCTGTGGTGCGACGCGTCCGACAGCCCGAATCAACTGCCTGACTCACGCGCCCGCTGGGAAGCCATCTGGCGGCTGCGTGACGTCCTCGAAGAGGTGGCGCACAGCCACCCCGACGGTCCGCTCGGCTTCTCCGCCGAGGATGAGAGCACCATGGCCGCGCTCACCTCCGCGCTCGGCAAGCCCCTGCGCTTCTCCGTCGTGGCGCCCGAGGGCATGGTGGCGCGGCAGCGAGGCCGGGACGTCCTGGTGGCGGCCGAGCCCTGGTGGGCGGAGGCGCTGCGCAGCGCCTCCGGCATCCGCCATACCCCCAGCGGCCTCGCGTGAGCCTTCAGACGGTGCGCGTCCAGAGGTCGCGGATGTCCGACGGGAGCTGGCCCATGACGTCCTCGGACTCCCCTTCGGATATCTGATGGCGGACGGCATCCATCACCGCGCGTACCACCGGCTCCACCGCATCTGGATGAAGGCTCAGGTCCTCCCCGACCCGACGCAGGAGGTGCTCGCGGTGGAACTTGGGAGGCAGCTCTTCCTCGTGCTTCTCACAGCGGTGCAGCAGCAGGGTCAGCTTGCGAGGAAGCTGGTCCTCCAGGTCGCTTGCCTCCTCACTGAGGATTCGCTGCTCCAGGGCGCAGAGGACGGACACCGCGGCCTTTTCGGCCACGGCGGGCGACATGCCGCCTCGCTCGCACAGGTGCTTGATGAAGGCCGAGTACGTCTGGCTCGTGCGTGACTCGTGCCGCAACCTCCTGCGGACCTCGATGGGCGTATCCCGGCGGCTGGTCTGACGCTCGCTGCCCTGCGGAGCGCCCTTTCCCTGCTCACGGTCATCGGGCATGGGCTGTCCTTCCTTCATGAAATGGCGTGTGCGCCTCACGGTGCCCACGCCATCCAGCAGGAGCACGACGAAGCGGCACGAAGGCCGTGCCGCCGCCTCCCTGCTCGCTACGCGGCCTTGCCGCGCACGTATGTCTCGAAGAGCTCCCCGAAGAAGAACCGTCCGAAGCGGGCGAGCGCGGCCAGCCGCTGCACCGTGCCCTGGGCATGGAGCACCCGCAGGGTGGAGAGCTGCACGGCGAAGTCCTTGGCGTTGAGCCGCAGGTAGCCCCGGGCGATGCAGGGCCCCGAGGCGTCCTCGCCACGGTAGATGGACACCAGGAGCCGCGTGGTGTCCACCCACAGGTCCGGACCCTCGTCGTCGTGGACGTCCTTGTAGCCGTCAACGAAGAAGCGCTCGCCGGACTCGGAGACCAGCGGGAGCTGATAGCGCATCCGCCGACCGCCAGGACGAGCGCCATCGTGGGTCATCAGGTGCAGCACGCCCTGCTCCACCGTCATCGGACGGGAGGACAGCACGGGCGCCACCACACAGCCCGACAACTGCATGGGATGCAGCGGATGCGAGAGTGTCTCCTCCAGGTCCCGTGAGTCCACCGTGACGATGAAGCGGAAGGGCGACGTCTCCCGGCGCGCGGGGTCCCCAGCTCGCAGGAAGTCCTCGTCGGCGCCCGCGGAGATGTAGCCGTACATCGTCTCGGTGAACTGAACGGCCAGGGGCTGCGCGGGCCGAGGCCCCGGGGCCTCCGGAACCGGCGAGTAGTCCACGCTCCAGCCGTGCCGCCGGGCCATCAGCGCCACGGTGCGCTCGGCCACTGCGGAGATGGTGAGCAGCGGGTTGATGCCCAGCGGCCTCGGAATCACGGAGCCGTCGCTGACGTAGAGGCCCTCGTGGACCTCCGTGCCCTCGGCTCCCGCGAAGACGCGGCCCTCGTGGTCCACCACGCCGTCTTCCGCGCGCTCGCCCATGGCGCACCCGCCCAGCGGATGGGTGCACAGCAGCTCGTGGCCGGTGAGCTTGTTCCAGAGCGGGTTGCGCACGAAGGTTCCGCCCAGCGCCTCCGTGGCGCGGCGCAGGCGTTCGTCCACCCGCGTGAAGACGGCCTGCCGCCCTGCTTCCGGCCAGTGGACGCGGACCCGGTCGCCCGACAGGCGCAGCTCGCCCGCGCCGTCATCATGGGACATCACGAGGAACGTCTGCGTGTTGCGCATGGCCCCGTGGTACGGCCCTCGCACGGCGCTGTCCGCGATGCGCGCCAGCTCCCCGACGCGGCCGATGACGCCCCGGTCCGTGTCCTGCCCGGCGATGGCTGACGCCGCGGCGAGCAGCGCCGTCACGGGACGCGCGAGCGCGGCGGGAATCGCGCCGTTCTCGATGATCATCCCGTCTTCCTGCCGCAGCGTGGCCCGGTCGTCGATGATGCCGCTGATGGTGGGGCCCACGGGCTCGCGCCCCGCGGAGGGCGCCTCTCCCAGGCCCACGCCGTGGACCGGGACGTCCGTGTTGTAGCCAAAGGCCATCACGTCCCCGTTGTTGCTGAAGCGCTGGCCCAGACGTCCAGAGAGGGACAGCCCCAGCGCCTTCGAGCGCAGCAGGAGCTCCGCGGTGCCCATGGTCCCCGCCGCGAGGATGACGCGGTCGGCGGTCAACCACAGGTCTGGCGCATCGAAGCGCTCGCGGCCGGCGTTCATCGGCCGGTAATACACGCGCCACCGGGCACCCTCGCGCGCCAGGTAGCGAACGCCCACCTCGGTGAAGAGCTTCGCCCCATGGCGGTGCGCGTCCGGCAGGTAGTTCATCAGCACGGAGTTCTTCGCGCCGAAGTTGCAGCCCGTCATGCAGTCACCGCACAACGTGCAAGCGCCCTGACGCACCCCCGCGGCGTTGACGCCCTCCTCGAAGGTGACGGCCAGGGGCGGCCGGCGAAAGGTGCCGCCCAGCTTCTCCGCCGATTTCGCCAGCGCCGACAACGTGGCCAGCGGCGGCGCGGACTCCGGATAGGGCAACGGCCGCAGCATGTGCTCGGCCCAGGCGAAGCCGTCCTCCAGCAAGCCGTCCACGTCGGCGCGGAACGCGTCCGGCCAACGCGCGTCCAGGAACACGCGAGGGTCTGGCCGCATGGCCACGTTGGCGTTGATGAGCGACGTCCCGCCCAGGCCGCAGCCCGTGACGACGGAGACGTCCCCGCCCCGGTGGAGCTCGAACAGGGCCGTCGGACTGCCCACGTCGGCGGCGGCCTCGGGGTCGAAGTGAACCTGGAACTCCGACATGAACTCGGCGTCCGTGCGCGGGTAGTCACCGGGCAGGAGCTCCCGGCCTCGCTCCAGGACACAGACCTGCTGGCCCGCGCGCGCCAACCGGCTGGCGGAGATGGCCCCGCCGTACCCCGAGCCCACCACCACCACGGCGTAATGCGACGCCAGCTCACTCCAAGGTGACGACAACCTCCGCATTGGCGCTCCCAATGACATCTCCCGCCCTGGCCCAGCCCCTCTTCGCAGCCTGGGGTGCTACCGCCAGTACGGGCTGGCGGGAAAGGGCGGCCAGGGAGACAGACGCCCGGACCGCCGTTCCGTGAGGCCCCAGCACTGGAGCCACCCGCGGACATAGAGGCGGTTGGGACGGCGGTCAAACTCAGAGGCCGGGGACCTACTCCAGCTCGGCGGCCTCTCCGTCCGCGCGACGGAGCGCGTTGACCAGCCGGTGCGCATGCCGTGTGGTCTCCGGCTCGCGGTACTTCGGGCTCACCTTGAGTACCCACTCCACCGCCGTGGGGAGGTCCATCAGGTGGCCCGGGGACACGTAGACGGGCTGCACGCCCTTGCGCGTGCGCACCGCCATGCCCACGACCTCGCCTTTGTGCATGAGGGGCGCGGTGGAGCCTCTCGCCGCGCCCAGCGGCCCGTGCGTCCCCACCAGCAGGGACTTGGCGCAGCCGATGGAGGGCACTTCGAACAGCAGCCCCCCGTGACACGCAATCCCCATGCGCCGGGGGTGGGCGGTGCCGTGTCCATCGAAGATGACCACATCGGGGCGCACCGTGAGCCGCTCCCAGGCAGCGGCGATGATGGGCAGCTCGCGGAAGGACAGCAGGCCCGGCACGTAGGGAAAGTGCAACGTCACCGCTGCCCCAGCCTGTGCCACCGGCGCCAAGGTCTCCACGTCCAGGACGACGAGCCCGCCAAAGCCCGTGTCATTCCCCTTCTCCGTGGAGATGTCCGCGCCCGCGATGCGCTCCACCTTCAGCCCGGGGGGCGGCCGGAGCACCAGTTGCTCACGCAGCCGGCGCTGCAACTCCACCGCCTCCGAAGGCGTGACGTCCCACCTGCCCACCTCGGGCTGAAGCTCCATGCACGCGCAACCTCCACTGCCAATTTGAAGGGCCTGACTTCAAGGGCAACCCACGACGTCCCCTCAGCGTGGACTGGTGAACGGGCCGTGCCGCCCCTGGAGCCCGCGACGCCCCACGCGCGAGAAGGAACCGCTGAGCCGGCCCTGACGACCGGCGAGCCCACCGGGTGGCATCAGCCGGGCGCGTGCGTGCTCAGCTCCCCGCGCATGCCACGAAACACCCTCGCCCGCTTCCGCCGGACAGGCCTTCCCCTCCTGGCGCTCTGTGCAGGCCTGGCCACCAGCACAAGCGCGGAGGGTCCGGTGGGCAACGACTCCGCACCGCCGCGGCCTCCCTCCACATCGAAGGGAAACGGGCAGCGCTCCGCATCCGCGCTGGACGCACTGGAGCAGCGCATCCTCGGCAAGGGGTGCGCACCAAAGTTGCTCGGCGATGCGAAGCGCCGCTTCATCGAGTCACAGCTCCTCTGCGATGGCCACCTGTCCTTCATCCTCGTTCAGGCGGCGCTGGACGGCCATCCCCTGCCGGACACGCGACGAAGACTCCATGCGCTCCTCGGAGACGCGCTGGGACGGGCCCGGGCCCCCTTCATGCGCGGTGGGGCGGACTTCGTCCTGGGCCATGCCCTGCCACGGAGCATCCTCTACCGAGGCTATGTGCTGCTGATGCTCGCGGGCATCGAACGCGCGGGCATGCAGGACGCCGCGTCCACGGCGCTCTTCGATGCCCTGGCCAACCAGGTCGTGGCGGCGCTCGAACACCAACTGCTGCTGCCCAGCTTCAGCACCTCCATCTGGCCGTGTGACAGTGCCCCGGCCGCCGCGGCCCTGCTGCTCCATGCCCGGCTGCGAGGCCATGCCCCCTCCGAGGCCGCGGCAGAGCGGCTCATCGCGCGACTAGTGGAACTGTCCGCCCTGCCCTCGGGCTTCCCCACCCGGGTCGACGCGAAGGGACGCGCCGTGGAGCGTACGCAACGGGCCACCACGCTCGCGTGGACGGGCGCCTTCCTCGCCATGGCCGCGCACCCCGCCGCGGAATCCTTCACCACCACCCTGGTGCGCGATTACTGCGCTCGACCCGCGGGCGCGCTCCTGCCGCTGGCCGCCTGCCGGGAGTGGCCTCGCGGCGTGAAGAGGCAGGAGGACTCCGCCAGTGGTCCGCTCGCCCTTGGCGGCTACTCCGTGGGCGCGAGCGCGCTGGCCATCGCCGCGACGCGACTGTCCGGCACGCATGTCGCGTGGCATGCCCACCTGGTGAACGCGGCACGAGAGATGGGCATCAACGA
This sequence comes from Myxococcus sp. AM010, assembly GCF_013372585.1. Lineage (NCBI taxonomy): Bacteria > Pseudomonadati > Myxococcota > Myxococcia > Myxococcales > Myxococcaceae > Myxococcus > Myxococcus sp. AM010. The sequence goes on along the minus strand of NZ_JABXEO010000010.1, from coordinate 12,644 downwards.
CATCCTGTCGCGACCTGGGAAACGTCCACTGGAAGCCGCCTTGTACGGATGGGGAACCACCATTCGTCCGTGGTAGGGCATGGCCAGACATCGCGCCTTGGAGCGCCATGGCGTGTTCAATCACGGACCGCAGTCTCATCCCTCCGGGTTGATTCAAGAATAAGCCGTTTTTGATGTACACCAGTTTTACCCATCACAACCAATTCCTCAGGGTAAAACATGAATCGACACACACTGAAGCTGTTCGTCTCCGTGGGCATGATGTTGCTGATGGGGGCGTGCGCATCGCGGCAGGTGCCCTGCAAGGACCGCACGGCCAGCAGGCCCATGCTGGGCCAGAAGCAGCCCGGCAAGTTCATCACCGTCCGAAAGAAGATTCCGGGTGAATACATTGTCGTCCTGAAGTCACCCGCCCAAAGCCTGGAACAGGTCGAGGTCCAGCAGGCCACGACGGGCCTCACCACGGCTTACGGTGGCACCGCATTCGCGATGTATGAGAATGCGTTGCGTGGTTTCGCGGCGAAGATGACTGAAGCCCAGGCGCGGGCCATGGCGAACGACCCCGCAGTGGACTACGTGCAGGAGAATGGCGTGGTCAAAATCGCCGAGAGCCAGCAGGGCCCCACGTGGGGCATCGACCGGATGGACCAACGCAAGCTCCCGCTGGACAAGGTCTACACCTTCACCGCGACGGGACAGGGCGTGCACATCTACATCCTGGACACCGGTGTGCGCTTCTCGCACCGGGAGTTCGGTGGCCGGGCCTCCATCGGCTACGACGCCATTGGCGACAGCATGCGGGGCAATGACTGCAACGGCCACGGGACCCACGTCGCGGGCACCGCGGCGGGCGCCTCCTACGGCCTGGCCCGCAACGCGATTGTCCACTCCGTCCGCGTGCTGGGCTGTGACGGCTCCGGCGCCACCTCTGGCGTCATCGAGGGCATCGACTGGGTGACCCGGAACCACGTCTCGCCCGCCGTCGCGAACATGAGTCTGGGCAGTGACGTGGACCCGGCGCTCGACGACGCGGTCCGCCGCTCCATCGCCGCGGGGGTCACCTACGTCGTCGCCGCGGGCAACGAAGACAGTGACGCCTGTAAGCACTCCCCTGCCCGCGCGCCGGAGGCCATCACCGTGGCCGCCACCGACAACAAGGACAAGCGCGCCACCTTCTCCAACTGGGGTGACTGCGTGGACGTCTTCGCGCCGGGGAACAAAATCCAGTCCTCCTGGCACTACGGCGACCGGGAGAGCCGGGAGCTGAGCGGCACCTCCATGGCCACTCCGCACGTGACGGGGCTGGCCGCGCTGTTCCTCGAGGTGAACCCCACGGCGAAGCCCGAGGCGGTCGCCAACGCGGTGTTCACCAACGCCACCGAGAACACGGTGTCCAACCCGGGCTGGTGCTCGCCCAACCTGATGGCGTACTCGGGCTTCATCACCGCGCTCCCGGGGCTTCCCGTCGTGCAGCTCAAGGACTTCCTGCCCAAGCCCGCCGTCGTCAGCAGCAGCGAGCCGCGGTAGGTGTCCGCTCCGGCAGCCCGGCTTCCTGGAGGGGGGGAGCCGGGCCCGGGCTGGCAACGCCGCGGGCCGGTATCGTCAGGAGCCCGCCCCCATCGCCGTCCCGGCGTGAGCCCCACCGGGCGCACCCTCGCGCTCCGCCGGGCGCGCGAGGAGGCGCACACGACGATGGCCACGCTCAACATCACCTATGACGGCATGTCCGCGGACGTACCGGTGGAGCTGGACGGCCCCGTGCCCGACACCGACATCCGCCGCATCGCGACGGAGCTGGTTCGTTCCGGCGGAGCGCCCGGCCTCCACCTGAGCCAGCTTCGCGACGATGCGTTCGCCCACTTCGTCGTGGACCGGTTCCGGGGCGCGCGCGGTGAGGAGCGCATCTACCTGCGCCCCAAGGTCCCCTTCGGGTCCCGGTGAGGCTCCGCCATGCGCATCCTCTTCTGTGGCGTGGGCGCCATTGGCTCCACCGCTGCGGTGCTGTGCCGCAACCTGAAGGCCACCCTGGTCTTCGTCGACTTCGACCGGGTCGAGTCCAAGAACCTGTTCGCCCAGGCCTACGTGAAGCCCTCCGTCGGAAAGAACAAGGCCGAGGCGCTCAAGCTCCAACTCCTCAACCTGCACGGGGTGAAGGCGGAGTCCCACGGCGTGCGGCTCACCCGAGACAACGCTGAGGCGCTCTGCGGTGGCGCGGACCTGCTGGTGGACGGCATGGACAACCAGAACAGTCGGCAGGTGCTCATCGACTACGCGCGCCAGGCGGGAAAGCCGCTGGTCCACGGGGCAGTGAGCGCGGACGGCACCTTCGGACTGGTTCGCTGGGATGAGCGCTTCACCCCGGATGCCGAGGATGCCCAGGGCCAGGCCACCTGCGAAGGAGGCGCACACCTTCCCTTGCTGGGGTTGCTCTCCGCGACACTGGCCCGCGCCATTCAGGACTTCGTGAAGCACGGCACCCGCCGTGATTCGCTGGTGAACCTGAGTTCGGTCCTGGCCCAGTGACACACCTGCACGCGCCCGCGCAGCGCCTCCACCTCTCCCGCTGCTGCGATACTTCGTCGCGCCACCGTGTCGCGCCCGGTCCACTCCAATGGGCCGAAGACGGCACCGGGGGCACCAGGGCCCTTCACGCACGTCTGCCGCAAGGACACGCGCAGGCAGGGAGCCCTTCAGCAAGCGCCCATGAACCTCCCGAGCGCCCCAAGGCGGCCTGCCAAGCCCGTGGCCGGCCGCCACCCCAGGGCGCCCACGTTGGCTCGTGACGTGCCCAGAGCGCGAGATGGGACGCCTGGCGCGGCCCGCGGACAAAGGGCGCCCTGGCGCGCCGTCCGCGAAGCAGGAGCGCGAGGGTACAGCAACTTGCCGCGCCCCTTCTTCCCGCGCGTCTGGGCAGGCTTCTTGAGCTGCTTCGCTGTCGCCTCGAAGGCGGCGTCGATCATGCGCGGTTTCGCGTCCTGGAGCGCCTGGTAGCGCTCGTACTCGCGCTCGACCTTCGCCTTCGCGACTTCAGCCGAGCTTGTCGACCCAGTCGCGCGTCGTCATCGGCTTCCGCTCGAGCGCCTGCAGCTCGGCGAACTCGATGTAGAGGTTCACGATGCGATGGAGGACCTGCAGCTCGGGCTCGGTCAGGTAGTTCTTCGAGATCGCGGCGTCGGCCTTGCGGACCACGCCTCCCGGCCGCGTCGTTTGCAGGCCCATAAGCCCTTGACCAGGTACTCCGACAGACGAGCGTTGGCCCACTTGCGGAATTGAGTGCCGCGATGACTCCGGACGCGGAAGCCGACGGCGAGGCCTACCTCGAGGTTATAGTGCTCGATCTCGCGCGCGACGGTACGTTGCCCCTCGGTTCGAACTATTCAATGGCGTCGAATAGTTGCCTCCGGCGCCAGCTCCCCCTCGGCGAAAATCTCCTTCAGGTGGTGGTTCACAATCCCGACGCCGATGTCGAAGAGCTGGGCCATGAGCGCCTGCGTGAGCCAGACCGACTCGTCCTTCAAGCCGCACTCGATGCGCGCGCGCCCGTCCTCGGCTTGGTAGAGGAGCAACTCGCCCTTGGGCGTGCCCTCTTCGCGCAGCGCAGATGAACTGAGCGACGGCGCCTCCGCAGTGGGCGTGTCCTCCGCGGCGTGTCGTCCATGGGCTGCGCGAGCGCCAGGCAGGGCAGGAGGAGCGACAGCAAGATGGAGCGGTTCGCGTGGGAGTGCATGCGCGCGGGGCACCTCGTCAGCGCACGGCGCGCGCGCGGATGCCATGCAATCACCTCCGTGCCGGACTTCATGCTGAACGGACCCCGCAGCCACCCCAGGGGCCCCCTCGCGGCGGGGGGCCGGAGTCACTCCCGTCGCTCGCTGTTCGGAAATGTCGGGGGTTTTGACGCCACAAAAGTCCCGACATTTCCGAACAGCTATCCACCGGGCTGCGCGCCCGACCCACAGGAATGAAACGCGGTAGCCTGCTCGTGGCGTAGGCACAGAGGTCGGCGCGTCATGGGTGTAGGTGAGCCCGTCGAACAGTTGGACCCGAAGCTGGTGAGCACCCCGAATCGTCGCCATCGCGCACCCAGGGGTGCGCCAAGAGCACGCACTGGGCCACAGCCTCCGGCTGCTCGCTTCATCCGCACGCCGCTATCAGTCGACTTCGTCACGGGCGGCCCCCAGCGTCGTGCTTCTTCACGAGGTACGTGACGACCGCAGCGCAGACTGTCGTGACCAGCTCGGCTTCCTCGGTCGACGGCTCTCGGCCCTCCTGAAGGTGTCTGCCGACCTCGAAGGCGTAGCCCCACACTGGGCTTGCCCCGATTTCGTCGCGCTCCCGCACTTTGGGTGGCGCGTGGAACAGGGCGGGTTCACGAGATGTGCTGTTCAGGTGCGAGGACTCCGAGGGCGCGAGCCTGTCCGTCGTCAAAGACTGGAGAGAGAGTCCGGCTCGAAACCCGAGCCCCCGGGGCGATTGCCTCCAATGGCGCCCTGCTGCGTCTGCCTGCTCTTCTGAGGGAGAGCACACAAAGTGCGGGAGCGCCACGGAATCGGGGCAGGCTCACCTCACCGAGTTCATGAGGCAGTTCCTCACGATGACCGGCGAGAAGGTCGCGAAGTCGGCGATCTACAGCGTCCTCAAGAAGCGTTATCTGGCCGCGCCCTGAGTGATGGCGTGGGTCGCGGGCGTCGATGGGAGGGACACGATCAGGGGCCGCCACCCACCACTCGCACATGAAGCGCAGCCGTGAGGCTCAAATAATTGAGACTTGTCAGGAACGAAAATCACCCGCCGTAGAGTCCCGCTGAAAGGAGCGGCGACCATGACGACATTGACGATGCGGACGAACCCGATGAAGCGCAACAATCTCTGGCCCCAGCTCGACGCCGCCTCCTGCTCCCTCGAAAGCTTCGACTCGAAGTACCTCGCGGGATGTGACCAGATTGGTGGCCATCCGCCCGGACCCTGCTGAAGCTCGCGCGCCGTCACCGGCGTGCCAAGCAACGCGGAGGCCGGGCTCCCATCAGGGGACCTGGCCTTTTGTCATTCCGGCCCCGCTGGGTTCGACTCCCAGTGCCCCGAATCACAGCCAACTTCATTATCTGGGTGTAGCTCAGTCTGGCCAGAGCGCACGGTTCGGATCCGTGAGGCCGCAGGTTCAAATCCTGCCACCCAGACACCACGCCTCCGTAGCTCATCGGTAGAGCACCCGCCTCTTAAGCGGGTGGCGAGGGTTCGACTCCCTCCGGAGGTATCTCATTCCCCGGTAGCTCAACTGGCAGAGCACGCGGCTGTTAACCGCGGGGTCGAGGGTTCGAATCCCTCCTGGGGAGCAGTTCATCATAGGCCGCGCTTTGGGAGCAGCTTGAACTCCAAATCCAGGCATGCAGGGTTCGATTCCCTGGCGGCTTGCTCGTTTACCCACTACCCACGCCGGAGTAGCCCAATTGGCAGAGGCACCAGGTCCAGAGCCTGGAGGTTGCGGGTTCGACTCCCGCTTCCGGCACAACCCACGAGGCTCCGTGTCATGGAGACGCTGGTCCTGAGTCAGTCGTTCGAACCTGTCGCGCGTGTGCCCTGGCAACGCGCGGTGATGCTCATCTTCCAGGGCAAGGTCGAGGTGGTCGAGGAGTACGAGGACCGCGTCGTGCGCTCGGTGACGGTGGAGATTCGCATGCCCTCCGTCATCCGCTTCATCCGCGGCCTGCGCCGGCGGCCCAAGGGCGTGAAGTTCAGCCGGGAGAACGTCTACCTGCGGGACAACTGCCGCTGTCAGTACTGCGGCATCAAGGTGTCGCGGCCCGAAGCCACGTATGACCACGTCCTGCCGCGCGCACAGGGCGGCAAGACGAGCTGGGAGAACATCGTCATCGCGTGCGTGCCCTGCAATCAGAAGAAGGGCAACCGGACGCCGGAGCAGGCCCGCATGGCCTTGCGCATCACGCCCGCGAAGCCGAAGAAGCTGCCCCCGGCGATGCACCTGACGTTCATGTTCGAGAAGGGCATGCCCATGTCCTGGTCGAAGTTCCTCAGGGACGTCGCCTACTGGCATGTGGAGTTGGAGGAGTAAGGCCGTGGGGGAAAGGGGAGCCACCCGAGGTGGCTTCCGCCTCCTGAGTGTTTCCGCCCCGGCGGTGGAGGCGCTCAGGAGGTCCGGGAGTCCGCCAGAGGCGGCTCCCACCCCGACAGCCGTCCCGCGCGCCAGCAGGCGGGAGGTCGCTGCTGGCGGTTTTTCTGCGAGGCAGTCGCAGCCGGCCTCCTGCCCGTGGACTGCATTTGACCGGGATTGCGCGCTCACCCTCGCGGTTCAAGGGGGTTAGAGTGCGCTCCCGGCGAGGGGGCGGCAGACAAGGCATGGCGACGAGGAAAAGCGAGGACCAGGAGCGGCTCATCGACCGCGACCTCACCGCGCTGGCGCGGGAGGGAAAGCTACCGGCCGCACACGGCGTGGACGCCGCGGTGACAGAGGTGCTGGGCCTGCTCACGCGGGGAGGCAAGCATCCCCTGCTGGCCGGTGAGCCCGGCGTGGGCAAGAGCGCCCTGGTGCAGGAGGTGGCCCGGCGCATCGCCGAAGGCCGCGTGGACGCCGAGCTGGCGAACGCACGCGTGGTGGAGGTGTCCGTCGCCAACATCCTGGCGCGCAGCACCCAGCGTCAGGCGGCGGAGAGCTTCGAGGAGCTGCTGGCCTACCTCTCCCGGCACCCCCGCCCCATCGTCTACATCCGGGACCTGCCCGCGGCCCTCGGCGGCCCCCTGGCGCCCGTCGCCGTGCGCGGGCTGCGGACCGGTGGCCTGCGCTTCATCTTCGAGACAGAGCCCAAGCGCGTGCAGGAGCTGCTTCGCTCCGACGAGGCGCTGGCCGAGCGGCTCCACCTGCTGCCCCTGCATGAGCCGCCCACGGAGAAGGCCCGCTGGGTGCTGGGCCGCGTGGCGGAGGAGCTGGAGCGCGAGCTGCGGCTGCCCATCGACCCGGCGGCGTGCGACCTGGCGCTGCGCCTGTCGTCCAAGTTCCTGCTCGCGCAGCGCATGCCGCGCAAGGCCATCGAGCTGCTGAAGGAGACCGCGGCGGAGGCGGCGAGCGCGGCCAAGGACCACGTAGGTCCCGAAGACGTGCTCACCCGCTTCTGCGCGGCCACGCGGCTGCCTCGCTTCGTCGTCGACGACGCGATGCCCTTGGACCTGGAGGAGACCGAGCGCTTCTTCGGCGAACGGCTGCTCGGACAGACGGACGCGGTGGGCGCGGTGCTGCGCTCGGTGGCGCTGCTCAAGGCCGGCCTCAATGACCCGCGCCGTCCCCTGGGCGTGTTCCTCTTCGCCGGCCCCACGGGCGTGGGCAAGACGCAGCTGGCCAAGCTGCTGGCGGAGTACCTGTTCGGCTCCGCGGACAGGCTGGTGCGCCTCAACATGGCGGACTACCCCAACGACGGTGACGAGAGCGTCCCCTTCGGCGCCACCTGGGCCCCGGCGCTGGAGACGCGGCGGGGAGAGCTGAGCGCGCTGCTGGACGGCAAGGTGTTCACCGTGCTGCTGCTCGACGAGTTCGAGAAGGCGGCGCGCAGCGTCCACGACCGCTTCCTCCAGCTCTTCGACGAGGGCACCTTCGTCAACGGGGCCGGCGAGACGGTGTCGTGCAACAACACGCTCATCGTCGCCACGTCCAATGTGGGCGCGGAGGTGTACCGCGAGTCCGGCATGGGCTTCACGGGCACGCGCCGCACGGAGGAGATGGTCCCCGAGGTGGACCGACGCATTGGAGAGGCCTTCCGTCCGGAGTTCCTCAACCGGTTCGACGCCATCTGCCACTTCCGTCCCCTGTCCAAGGTGGACATCCGGAAGATTGCGCAGCGCGAGGTCGGCCGCGTGCTGGAGCGAGAGGGCATCCGCGCGCGCGCCCTGGACGTGGAGGTGACGCCCGCGGTGGTGGACCTGCTCGTGGAGCGGGGTTACTCGCCCCAGTTCGGCGCGCGCTACCTGCAGCGTGAAATCGAGAAGACGCTCACCGCCGCGCTGGCCGTGGAGATTGCGCGCAGGCCGCTGCCTCCAGGCACCCCCGTCCGCGTCGAGGCCCGCCTGGGCGGCCGCGTCACCGCCGTGGCGGAGCCCGCCGCGCCGCCGCCCTCCCCCACCGCGCAGCTGCTGCTGCCGTCCGCCCGGGCGGCACCGGTGAAGCGGCGGCTGGACCGCAAGTCGCTCCTGTTCGAGATGGACCGCCTGGTGGGCAAGGCGCGCACCCTGGCGGACTCCGCCGGCCGGCCTCAGCTGGAGCAGCGCCGCGCGGAGCTGCTGGCGGAGACGCAGGCGCCCAACCTCTGGGACGACCCCACGCGTGCCGCCGAGGTCATCCGCGCCTTCCGCACCGTGGAGGCGCAGCTCAACGAACTGGAGCGGCTGGAGGCCGCGGGCCTGTTCGCCCGGCGGCTGGTGCGGGAGGCGAAGAACGAGGTGCAGCTCGGCTCCGCGGCGCGGCAGGTGGAGGACGTGGCGCGCGAGGTCCAGATGGCGGAGGCCCTGCACGCCTCCGGGGCCACCACCCAGGACACCGAGGCGCTGGTGGACATCTGCGCCAGTGACTCTGCGGAGGCCCAGGCGACCTGGGTGCAGGAGCTGGCCTCCATGTACCTGGGCTGGGCCCAGCGGCGCGGCTACGAAGCGGTCGCGATCGCCGAGGCGGAGGAGCCCTCGCGCGTCGTCGTGCGCATCGCCGGCCCGGGCGCCTATGGCTTCCTCGCGGGCGAGGCGGGCATGCACCGGCGGCTGGAGGACGAGAAGCGCCAGCGGGCCTACGTGCGCGTCCACCGCGGCGGCTCGCTCTCCGAGGAGGAGCTGGCGTACCTGGAGGTCCAGGGCCGGCCCATGAAGAGCCACGAGGGCGCCTACCTCCAGCGCGTCCGCACCGAGGTGACGGTGAAGGACGAGTCCTCCGGACGCGTGCTCACGCTCACGGGCGCCACGGAGCTTGACGAGCTGAAGGACATCGCCGCGCGTGTCGTCTACGGCCAGGGCAGCAACACGGACGAGGCGCGGCGCTACTACCTGGGACGGGGCGCCCGGGTGGAGGACCCGCGCACCGGCGCCGGCACTCCCCGCGTGAAGGACGTCCTGCGCGGCGAGCTGGACGTCTTCATCGCCGCGTGGATTACACGGCCACCCACCGAGCCCCAAGCGCCCGGCGGCTGAGCGAGGCCCCAAGGCCTCAGCGGGACATGTCCACGACTCGGAGCGTCGAAAGGCTCTGCGAGGCCGTGGCCATCGACTGGCCAAGCTTGCGGGCGCTCTCAGGGAAAGGGCCCCGCGCCAGCTCCCGCCCCGACGGGCTCAGCACCTTGGCGACGGCCTGACCGAACCCCTTCTTCAGCCCCATGGCCTGGTGCGGCTCGCCCTTGCCGTCCGCCACCATGAAGAGCGACGACTCCAGCTCGGGAGGCGGCGCCTCGCCGTGCTGGCGGAAGATGTTCCGCATGTGCTCGATGGACTCGCGGTGGCTCTTCTTGATTTCGCCCCGCGCCATGCCCTTGAAGAGGCCGGGGACGTCCCGCAGGTCCACGTGAATCAGGACGATGGGCCGCTCCGCGCGCAGGTCATAGATGAACGAGTAGGCGTGCTGGCGCAGCTCATCCCGAGAGCCCCGGTTGGCGTACAGCACCAGGGTGGGCCGCCCCTTGCCGATGGGGACCTCACGGCCGAATACGTCCTTCAGCTCGGCGGCCTGAGAGGGAATCGCCCCCAACAAGGCCAACAGACATGCGAGCGCGGCGACTTTCTTCATGCAGCGAGTTCCTTTTCCAAGGGCATACCGTGGCTCGGACGAACACGGGGCACCGCTATTCGAATCCCTTTTTGCCCAGGGGCCCGGCTGGTTGCCTGACGTCAGCTCCGTCTGGTATCGGATTCATCATGCCGCGCGAGGCTGACTCGCTGTGGTGGGGGAAACCATGTCCAGACCGCACGGGGTGTTTCGAAGGTTCGTCACGCTGCTCCTCCTGTCGCTGACGGTGCCCGCCTTCGCCGCGACGCCCTTCACCGAGGGGATGGTCACCATCACCCTGGACGACGGCTGGGCCACGCAGTTCTCGCTGGCCCGCCCCGAGCTCAACGCGCGGAACATCCCCGCCACCTACGGTCTCGTCACCCTGGCCATCCACGAAGGCTGGGGCGGCTACATGTCGCTGGCGCAAGCCCAGACGCTCGTCTCCGAGGGCAATGACATCGCCAGCCACACGCTGACCCACCCGGACCTGACGTCACTGTCCCCGACCCAGCTCTTTGCCGAACTGCAGGACTCACGTGACTGGCTGGAGAGCGCGCTGGGTCTGCCCGCCGTCCCCAACCTCGTGGTGCCGTATGGCCTGCAGAACGGCCCGGTGCTCGACGTCATCCGCCAGCACTACGCCAGCAGCCGCACGGTGAACGCGGGCCGCAACTTCCGCGACACCGTCGTCTACGAGCTGCGCGCCAACGACGTGGCCCGCACCGTTCCGGTCAGCACCGTCCAGGGCTGGGTGGACCAGGCCATCGCGGAGAAGAGCTGGCTCATCCTCGTCTTCCACGAGTTCGTCAACGGCACGCCGACCCGTGACACCGAGTACATGACGTCCCACTTCGCGGACATCCTCGACTACGTGCAGACGCACGGCGTGCGCACCGTGACGCTGGCCGAAGGACTGGCCCTGACGGAGGGACGCACCGAACCCGACCTGACGGCGGGCCTGTTCGTCTACACCGACGCGCTGCAGAACGGCTTCGCCAACTGGAGCTGGGCGGACCACTCGCTCGACGAGACGGGGGTGGTCCATGCGGGCTCGGCCGCCATCCGCTTCGAGCCGGACACGTGGAATGGCCTGCTCTTCCACCACCATGGGCTGGACCTGGCGCAGTACCAGTCCATCCGCTTCTGGGTCCACGGCGGCAGCGTGGGAGGCCAGGCGGTGCGGCTGGTGCTCCACGATGGCACGCAGATGCTTGGCACCACCCGCCTGGACACCGCGCTGGGGGCGCCCATCGCTCCGGGGGGCTGGCAGCAGGTGACGGTTCCCCTCTCCAACATCGGGGCCACCACGGGCACGCTGCGGGACCTCTACTTCCAGGACGACTCCGGCACGGACCAGCCGGTGCTGTACCTGGATGACGTGGTGCTCGTGCCGCGGTGACGTCCTCGCGCTCCCGGCAGGCGCATCGTCACCGCGCCGTCAGTGCCGCGCCCGGTGACAGGCGGCCCAGCAAGTGGGGCTGCCCGTCCTCCGCCATCACCCGGTAGGCGACGATGCCCTCTGGCTGCGGCGCCGTCTGAAAGATGACCCGGGAGGGCAGCAGGAGCGGACGGCGGAACTCCGAGGACAGCGTGAGCGCGGGGGCCTCGGCGGCTTCACCCATCTCCGCCACGCAGCGGCCCACGGTCCACATCCCATGGACGATGGCGCGGGGAAAGCCGAAGGGGCGCGCCGTGATGCCATACAGATGGATGGGGTTGTAGTCGCCCGAGGCCCGGGCGTAACGGCGGCCCGCGTTCTCCGGGACGGACCAACTGGCCGGACGGCTGTCGGCGAAGACTTGCGCCTCGTCAGAGGAGGGAGGGCGCCCCGCCTCACGGGGCCGCTCCCCCATGCCAGGCAGGCGGCGGAGCATGGTGGTGACGGCGCTCCACACCTGCGCGCCGTCCGACTCCACCACGGTGTGCAAGTCCAGCTCGCGCCCCTGCCGCGCCTCCCGCTGGCCTTCGACCCAGGCATGCACGGAGAGCCGGGCCCCCGCGTGCAGGCGGCGCTGCTGTTGGATGCGATTGCGCACGTGCACCATGCCCAGCAGCCGGTAGGGGAACGCCGGGTGGTTGAGCAGCGTGAGGTGCAGCGACGTCGCGAGCACCTGAGGGAACGGCAGCGGCAGGTAGTCCTCCTCGGGAAACCCACACACCTCCCGGTAGCGGGCCAGTTGACTGGCGTCCGGGGTGAAGCCTTTCACCCGCACCTCCAGGCGGGGCACCTCTCCGGGCCGCGAGGGCCGGCGTGCCACGGCGGCGCGCAGCAACTCCATGGCGAGCAGCGGAGGCTGGGAGAGCTCGAGCGAGGGCGGAGTGTGGGACACGTTGGGACTCCAGGATGACGCAGGCGGACGTACCGCATGGCAGCACGCTCGGCCCCCGGCGTGAAGCAGAGAGTCCAGGAAAGGGCAGTTTGGACTGTAAAGCCCCCCTTTCTCGGGGACACGGGGCGTGGGAGAACGCTGCCTCCGTGTCCTGCTTTGATGAAATCACCGCGCGTGCGCTCGCCGCTGGACAGCTTCATGCTTCGGAGTCCAATCCATTGCGCAGACATGCGGAAGGCTGCCGCAAGTGCGCCCAGTTGCTGGCGCGGGTGACGCCACCTGGCGCGGCGTCGCAGCGCACCGCCGTCGCGCAGGAAATCTCGACGGACACGTCCACCCTGACGGCGGGCCCCGGTGATGACGACACGCTCCCCACCGAGCCCATCCGGGTGGGGAACCGGCCCACGGCCCGTGCGCCAGCGCCGTCGTCGCCATCGGGCCCCAAGCCCTCTGAACGCCCCTCCCGCTCCGCGGTCCGTCCGACCGGGCACGCCACCCACCTGGACAGGCCTCCCGGGGCGGGAGTGCCGACCGCCGTGGACAGCCCCCCGGAGCCGGCCGCCCCCCAG